>JALRGK010000046.1 GCA_023253415.1 Rhodocyclaceae bacterium | reverse complement strand
TACCAAACCTTAGATTGGCCTTAGATCAGGCACAAACAAAAACGGCCTCCATCTCTGGAAGCCGCATTGTAAGTGGTGGTGATGGGCAGAATCGAACTGCCGACCTATGGGTTATGAATCCATCGCTCTAACCGTCTGAGCTACATCACCACAAGGGGCATGATTCTAATAGGGGTAGGGCTTTGCGTCAAGCCGGAAACCCGCCCGGGTCTTGGCAAGTGTATAATGTGCCTTGATTTTTACCGCTTTTACCTCATAAATCAGGCATGACGCTCCCCCAACAAGACCCCATTACGCCGGCCGCAGCGGACACCCCCGCTTCGCCTCGCCCGAAAAAAGTGTTCATCAAGACCTTTGGTTGCCAGATGAACGAGTACGATTCCGACAAAATGCTGGACGTGCTCGCTGACAGCGAGGGCATGGTAAAGACTGATCGCCCGGAAGATGCCGACGTGATTCTCTTTAACACCTGCTCGGTGCGCGAGAAGGCGCAGGAGAAGGTGTTCCATGATCTGGGTCGTGTGCGCCCGCTCAAGGCGCTGAACCCCGATCTGGTGATCGGCGTGGGTGGTTGCGTGGCTTCGCAGGAGGGTGGTGAGATTGTGAAGCGCGCACCCTATGTGGATGTGGTTTTTGGCCCGCAGACGCTGCACCGTTTACCGACCCTGATTGCCCAGCGTCGTAAGACCGGCAAGGCCGCGGTGGACATTTCTTTCCCGGAGATCGAGAAATTTGATGCCATGCCACCGGCCCGCACTGAAGGCGCCAGCGCCTTTGTGTCGATTATGGAAGGCTGCTCCAAGTATTGCAGCTTCTGTATCGTGCCCTATACCCGTGGCGAAGAAGTGTCGCGACCGTTTGCCGACATACTGACCGAGATTGCCGAACTAACCGCCCAAGGCGTGAAGGAAGTGACGCTGCTCGGCCAGAACGTGAATGCCTATCGGGGCGTGATGGATGATAACGGCACCATTGCCGACCTGGGCGACCTGATTGAAACCATTGCCGAGATGCCGGAGATCGAGCGTATCCGCTATACGACCTCGCATCCGCGCGAGATGACGCAGAAGTTGATTGATATGTACGCCCGCGTACCGAAACTGGTGTCGCACCTGCACCTGCCGGTGCAGGCTGGTTCGGACCGCGTGCTGATGGCTATGAAGCGCGGCTATACGGTGCTGGAATACAAGTCGGTGATCCGCAAGCTGCGCGCGGCACGGCCCGATTTGTCTCTGTCGTCGGACTTTATCGTGGGCTTCCCTGGTGAGACAGCCGACGACTTCGAAAAGACGATGACGCTGATCGACGAGATCGGCTTTGATAACTCGTTCAGCTTTGTTTATAGCAGCCGCCCGGGCACGCCCGCGGCCGAGCTCAACGACGATACGCCGCACGAGCTTAAGATTGAACGCCTGATGCGCCTGCAGGCGCGTATTGAAGAACAGGCCCAGGCGATCAGCCAGCGCATGGTGGGCTCGGTGCAGCGCGTGCTGGTGGAAAACCTGTCGCGCAAAGATGCCAACGAGCTGGCCGGGCGCACCGATAACAACCGCATCGTCAATTTTTTGGGCCAGCCGCGGCTGATTCACCAGTTTGTGGATGTGCGCATTACATCGGCTCTACCGCACTCGCTTCGGGGCGAGATTGTGGTGAAGGAATAACGTGACTCGTGCAACCACGCGCACGCTGGAACTGGCACTGGAGCCAGTAGACAACCACCAGCTGGCCAGTCTGTGCGGCCCCCTCGATGAAAACCTGCGCCAGGTCGAACAGTGCTTTGATGTAACCCTGGCGCGGCGCAGTGCGCACTTCAAGATCGAAGGCACGGGCTCTGCCCGTGAACGTGCCGCGAAGGCACTGCGGTTTTTTTATGAACTGGCCGGCAATAGTAAAGAGCCACTCAGCGTCGATGACATCCAGCTCGGGCTCATTGAACTCCGTCAGGATCCGGCACTGATGCCGGCAGCTGCGCCGCGCGAGGACGCCGACCTAGGGGTGGGTGATACCCCGGTGCTGCTAACCAAGCGCGCCGATCTTCACGGCCGTACGCCGCGTCAGGTGGAATACCTGAAAAACATTCAGGCACATGACATTACCTTCGGCATCGGCCCAGCCGGTACTGGCAAAACCTATCTGGCCGTCGCTTGCGCCGTTGATGCTTTCGAGCGTGAACACGTGCAGCGTATTATTCTGACGCGCCCAGCCGTTGAGGCCGGCGAACGTCTGGGCTTCCTACCCGGTGATCTGTCACAGAAAGTCGACCCGTATCTGCGCCCGCTTTACGATGCGCTGTATGACCTGATGGGTTTTGACAAAGTGACCAAACTGTTCGAGAAGGGCATGCTCGAAGTGGCGCCGCTGGCGTTTATGCGAGGCCGCACGCTGAACAACGCCTTCATCATTCTGGATGAGGCGCAGAACACCTCACCTGAGCAGATGAAGATGTTTCTCACCCGTATCGGTATTGGTGCCAAGGCAGTAATTACCGGCGACCCGACGCAGGTGGATCTGCCACGCGGGCAGAAGAGCGGCCTAGCCGAAGCAACCACCATTCTGCGGGATGTGCGTGGCATTGGTGTCACGCATTTCCTCAAGGAAGATGTGGTGCGCCATCCGCTGGTGGCACGTATTGTTGCCGCCTACGAAGCACATCAGTCCCAAAACGGTTAAGCTAGCGTCATGAACGATACCGTAAACGCCACCAAACCTGCCCGCCGACTGGATCTAACGGTTCAGCTGGTCTGTGCCGATGAGTTGCGCAAACAGATTCCCGACCGGAAACTGCTGCGCAAGTGGGCCAAGGCGGTTTATAGCGATGCGGCCACCATTACCATGCGCTTCGTTGACGATGACGAAAGCCAGCACCTCAACGACACCTACCGCGGCAAGAATAAGCCGACGAATGTGCTGTCGTTCCCGTATGAAGATGAACCCCTGATGGGTGATATCGTGTTCTGCCCGAGTGTGATTGTCCGTGAAGCCCAGGAGCAGGGCAAAACCGTGACGGCCCACATGGCGCACCTGGTCATACACGGTGTGCTGCACCTGATGGGTTACGACCACCTGAATGACCGCGACGCCAAAGAGATGGAGTCGCTCGAAACCGAAATTCTGGCTGATTTGGGCTTTGCCGACCCGTACGCTTAAGCACTGATGGACCCCTCCCCTACGCCCGCCCGGGCCACCCCGGGCAACAGCCTGACCCAACTGATCGACCGTTTTTCAACGATGCTCCTCCGGGAGCCGGATGACCGCAGTGAGCTGCTGAAGCTGCTGCATGGTGCGCACGAGCGCAACCTGGTGGATGCCGAAGCGCTCACCATTATCGAGGGTGCCATTACGGTGGCTGAGATGACGGTGCGCGACATCATGGTGCCGCGCCAGCAAATTCACACCGTCACAGCCGATCAGCCCCTGCCACAAACCATTCGCAAGGTAATCGATTCCGGCCACTCCCGCTTACCGGTGATTGGCGAGGATGACGATGACGTTCGCGGCATTATTCTGGCCAAGGATCTGCTGCGATCCATCGGCAACAGCAATTTCCGCATCGAAGACTGGTTACGCCCCGCGATGTTTATCCCGGAATCGAAACCGCTCAATGTGTTGTTGCGCGAGTTCCGCATCAGCCACACACATATGGCGCTGGTGATTGACGAGTTCGGCAGCCTGGCCGGCCTGGTGACGATTGAAGACGTTCTGGAAGAGATCGTCGGCGAAATCGAGGACGAACACGATCAAGCGCAGCTGGACACCAATATCCAGCTCGATGCGAGTGGGCGCTACCGCGTCAAGGCTCAAACGCCCGTAGGAAGTTTTAACGAGGCCTTTGGCTGCAACTTCGATGAACACGACGCCCACACGGTAGGTGGCCAGATCGTCCATTACCTGGGGCGTGTACCCAGGCGGAATGAGAGTGTAGAAATGAACGGGTTACTGTTCCGCGTGATTCGTGCTGATAACCGACGGCTGTACAGCCTGATGGTTGAAATCCTCGACCAACCGGACGAAGACGCCAGCAACGTGCTCGAAGACGGGCACCACGGAGATGACGCTTGATGCGCTGGAAGCCTGACTTCCGGCGCATGTCACCCTACGCTCAGGCCATAGGCTGGGGCTTCCTGGGTGTTGCGGCCTTTGCACCATTCTCATTATGGCCGCTGGCGATGATCTGCTGGGCAGGTCTGTACCTATTACTGCGCGATGCACCGACAAAACGCCGGGCGGCGGGCATCGGTTTTACGTTTGGCTTGAGCCAGTTTCTCGGTGGCGTATCGTGGGTCTATGTAAGCATGCACGACATCGGTGGCATGCCAATGCTGCTCGCCCTGACGGCAACGGTGCTCTTTGCTGCCTATCTGGCGCTCTACCCCATGCTGGCCAGTGTGCTGTTCCGGCTATGTGCCAATGGCCAGAGCACGGCCCTGGCACCCCAATACATCGGCCGACCCGATGCGGGCCTAGCGCGTCCACTACTTTTTGCGGCCTGCTGGCTGCTGACCGAATGGCTACGGGGCACCGTCTTTACGGGCTTTCCTTGGCTCAATCTCGGTTACACCCAGGCACCCCCAAGCCCACTCGCCGGTTACGCCCCCATTCTGGGGGGCTATGGCCTGGGTTTTTTGACCGCCTGGCTGGCCGGCATCAGTGGCGAGCTCTGGATCCGCCTGCGCAACGCCGGCTGGCACTGGTCCGCCTCGGCCAACCCGCAGTCTGCGGTGCTCGTGGCGCTGCTGGCAAGCGGCGCACTCCTGCAACAGGTGTCATGGACCCAACCGGAAGGCACGCCACTCAAAGTATCGTTGCTTCAGGGCAACGCACCGCAATCGATGAAGTGGCAACCCGAACAGTATGTGCAAACCTTGCTCACCTATTTCCAACTGGCGCGCAACAATCCGGCCACGCTGATCGTATTACCGGAAACGGCCATCCCCTCCCTGCTCTCTGAAGCCCCCGCCGAGTTTCTGCAGGATCTGCAGCGGATCGGTCAGGAGCAACGCGGCAATATCCTGATGGGCGTACCTACGGGTGAAAACACACCAGAACGGAACTGGTATGCCAATAGCGCGGTATCCATTGGCGTAGATCCGCTACAGATATACAACAAGGTACATCTGGTGCCCTTCGGTGAAATCACCCCGCCGGGCTTTGGCTGGTTCCTGAAAAAGATCAACATGCCACTGCCCAACTTTACGGCTGGCGACCCAGATCAACCGCTGATGCAGCTGAACCACCAGAAGGTGGCCGTCAATATCTGCTATGAGGATATTTTCGGGGCCGCCATAGCCCGCCGGGCGGATGAGGCCACGATGATGGTGAACATATCGAACACCGCCTGGTTCGGTGATTCGCTGGCCCAGCCACAGCATCTGCAGATTGCCCAGATACGCGCGCTGGAAAACGGCCGGCCAATGCTCCGCGCCACCAACACCGGCATGACGGCCGTCCTGTTACCCAATGGTGACCGGCAAGCCGTACTATCCGCATTTACGCGCAACGCGCTGGTCACCAGCGTACAGGGCATGAGCGGAAAAACGCCGTATCAACGCTGGTTTGAGGGTCCGATTCTGGTGCTTTCGGTCATTTTGCTGGGCTGGGGCCTGCTCACAAGGCGTCAGCGTCACGTCTGATTCGCGTCTGCCTGCTGCCGAGCGGCTAAAAAACCCGTAAAATCTGGGGTTTCGGTCGGACGCGATGGCGCGCCCACCCCTCACCAACGGAATGCGAAACATGCTGACCTTTCAGGACGTAATCCTGCGCCTGCAGGAATTCTGGAACCGCCAGGGCTGTGTCCTGCTGCAACCCTATGACATCGAAGTGGGTGCCGGTACCTTCCACACCGCCACCTTTCTCCGCGCCATTGGCCCGGAACCCTGGAACGCTGCTTACGTCCAACCATCACGCCGCCCTAAAGATGGCCGCTATGGTGAGAACCCGAACCGCCTGCAACACTACTACCAGTATCAGGTAGTCCTGAAGCCATCGCCGGCGAACATCATGGATCTGTACATCGATTCGTTGCGCGCACTGGGCATTAACACCGAAGAGCACGACATCCGCTTTGTGGAAGACGACTGGGAGTCGCCGACTCTGGGTGCCTGGGGTCTGGGCTGGGAAGTCTGGCTGGACGGTATGGAGGTCACCCAGTTCACCTATTTCCAGGAAGTAGGCTCGTTGACCTGTAAGCCGGTGCTGGGCGAAATCACCTATGGTCTGGAGCGTCTGGCCATGTACCTGCAGGGCGTAGAAAACGTCTACGACCTGGTCTGGGCAAAGAACGGCGACAATATCGTGACCTACGGCGACGTGTTCCACCAGAACGAAGTGGAGCAGTCGACCTACAATTTTGAACATGCCCAGGTGGATATGCTGTTCCGCCACTTCTCGGACCACGAAGCCGAAGCCAAACGGCTGATGGAAATCGGTCTACCGCTGCCGGCCTTCGAGCAAGTGATGAAATGTTCGCATAACTTCAATATGCTCGATGCCCGTGGCGCGATTTCGGTGACCGAGCGCGCTGCCTATATTGGCCGCGTACGAGCACTCGCCCGCCAGGTCGCACAAGCCTACTACGATAGCCGCGAAGCGCTAGGCTTCCCGATGTGCGGCACCCCGATCAAGAAGGAGGCCGCGTAATGAGCCTGGCCAAACACGCCCCGCTGCTCGTTGAGCTACTCACTGAAGAACTCCCACCCAAGGCACTGGCCCGCTTCGGCGAAGTATTCTCTGCCGGTGTCTTTGCCGGTCTGGTCCAGAAAAAACTCGTCGCCGACAACGTGACCTACCAGTGGTTTGCGACGCCGCGTCGCCTGGCTGTGCTGGTACCCGAGGTTCTATCGGTTGCACCCGATCAGGAAGTTGAAGAGAAGCTGATGCCGGTGAGCGTGGCGCTGAGTGCCGATGGCAATCCGTCTCCCGCCTTGCTCAAGAAACTTGAAGCTAAGGGCATTGCTGCCAGCGAACTACCGAAGTTCACGAAACGGTTGGATGGGAAATCAGAAACCTTTTTCTACACCATGCAAGTGGCCGGTGCCCACTTGGACAATGTGCTTTCCGGTGTTGTTGCCGATGCCCTCAAGAAGCTGCCGATCCCGAAGGTGATGCGCTGGGGTGATTCAGACGTGCAATTCGTACGCCCGGTGCACGGTCTGATTCAGCTCCATGGCGATCAGCTGATTCCTGGTGAAGTGCTCGGCCTGCAGTCGCGCCAGCAAACACTGGGGCATCGATTCTTGTCACAAGGCCTGATCACGATCCCGAACGCCGATGCCTACGCCGAAACGCTGCGCAACGAAGGTAAGGTTGTGGCTGATTATGCAGAGCGCCGTGGCACCATCGGTGCCCAACTGGCCGCCAAAGCCCAGGCACTGGGCGCGCAGATCAACCAGGCAGATGGACTGCTCGACGAAGTTACGGCACTGGTTGAATGGCCAGTGATCTACGTTGGCGAGTTCGAACCGGAATTCCTCGAAGTACCGCAGGAATGTCTGATTCTGACCATGCAGCAAAACCAGAAGTATTTCCCGCTGCTCGACAGCAGCGGGAAACTGCGCAATCAGTTCCTGATTGTGTCGAACATGCAGGTGGCCGATCCGAAGCACATTATCGGTGGCAACCAGCGCGTGGTGCGCCCGCGCCTGTCGGACGCCCGCTTCTTCTTTACACAGGATCGCAAGGAGCCGCTGGCCTCGCGTATCGCGAAGCTGGGCAACGTGGTATATCACAACAAGCTGGGCACGCAACTGGATCGCCTGCTGCGCGTACAGAATCTGGCCACGCAGATCGGCAATGCGATTGGTGCCGACACCACGCATGTAGCGCGCGCCGCCGAACTGGCCAAGGCCGACCTCGTCACCGACATGGTGGGCGAGTTCCCGGAACTGCAAGGCATCATGGGCCGCTATTACGCTCAACACGATGGTGAAGCGGCAGACGTGGCCGAAGCGATTGCCGACCATTACCGCCCGCGCTTTGCCGGTGATGAATTACCAAGCAACCATGTGGGTTGTGCCGTGGCACTGGCCGACAAGCTGGATACGCTGGTGGCCTTCTTTGGCATCGGTGAAAAACCAACTGGCGACCGTGACCCCTTTGGTCTACGCCGTGCTGCACTCGGCGTGCTGCGTCTACTGATGGAACGCCAGCTACCGCTGGAGTTGCCGCAACTGATTCAGTGGTCGGCCGGCACATTCCCGGCAGGCACGCTCGAAGCCGATTTTGCGCCGGGTCTGATGGCCTTTATCACCGACCGTCTGCGTAACCTGCTCAAGGATCAGGGTGAGCCGCAGGACGTGGTGGAAGCCGTACTTGGCATCAACGCGGCGCGTATCGACCGAGTGCCTGCCCGACTGGCTGCCGTTCGCGAATTCTCGGCGCAGCCCGACGCATTGGCGCTGGCTGCTGCCAACAAGCGCATCGGCAATCTGCTCAAGAAGGTGGATGACGTTGAAGCCCTTGGGACACCTAGCGCCTCGCTGATGACGGAAGCGCCAGAAAAAGCCCTGTTCGATCAGGTGACCGCTCTCGCCCCGGCCGTTGCCGATGCGATGCGCATCGAGGCCTACACCGACGCCCTGATGGCGCTTGCCCAGGTACGCGCCAGCGTGGATGCCTTCTTCGAAGATGTGATGGTCATGGCCGAAGATGCCAAGGTACGCCAGAACCGTCTGGCTCTGCTCAAAACACTCTCTGACCAGATGAACGCTGTGGCGGACATCGCCCGTCTGGCTGTTTGAACGGACGCACCATGAAGCTGATTATTCTCGATCGTGATGGCGTGATCAACATCGATTCGGCGCTGTACATCAAGTCGCCAGCCGAGTGGAAGCCGATCGAGGGCAGTCTTGAAGCCATTGCCCGTCTGAACCAGGCGGGCTATCGGGTGGTTGTGGCGACGAACCAGTCGGGCATCGGACGCGGGCTGTTTGATATGGATACGCTCAATGCGATGCACGAGAAGATGCACAAGTGCCTGGCTGCGGTGGGTGGTCGGGTCGATGCGATTTTCTATTGCCCGCACACAGCGGATGAGAACTGCACCTGCCGCAAGCCCAAGCCTGGCATGTTTGAACGGATCGCCAAAGTCTATAACATCGACCTAAATGGTGTACCGACCATCGGCGACTCACTGCGCGACTTGCAGGCGGGCAGCGCGGCGGGCTGCAAAACGATGCTGGTGCGTACCGGCAAAGGCGAAAAAACAGTCGCAGACGGCAATCTTCCTGAAGGCACAACGATTCACGCGAATCTGGCAGCCGCCGTTGATGTGCTGCTGGGCAAAGCAGGCAAGAAGGACTGATCCTGCTGTGGCGGTAATACGTGCAACGCTGTTCACGCTAATCATTGCTATCTGGACCGTATTCTGCGGCACACTGGTGCTATGTACTTACGTCCTGCCGGAGGCACCCCGCTTCCGCAGTTGTTATGCTGTATGCCAGATGTGGCGACGCGGATTCATGGCGTTATGTGCCCCACTCCTTGGCATCCGATACCAGCTTCAGGGTACCGAGAACATCAGCAGCACACCGTCGATCTATCTGGCCAAACACCAGTCTGCCTGGGAAACCATCGGCCTCCAGTTGTGGACACCGCCGGCGGTCTTTGTGCTGAAGCGCGAACTCCTGCGCATTCCTTTTTTCGGTTGGGCACTCTGGGGTCTACGCATGATCTGGATTGACCGCAGCGCCGGCAAAGCCGCCCTGGCCAAGATTGTGACGCAAGGTGAACAACGTCTGGCCGATGGTCTGTCAATCATCATCTTTCCGGAAGGCACCCGCGTTGCGCCCGGACAGATGGGCAAGTTCAAAGCGGGTGGCGCACATCTGGCCAGCCGTACGGGAGCTCCCGTGATTCCTGTTGCGCATAATGCAGGCGAACTCTGGCCACGCAATGCCTTTCTGAAGAAACCGGGCACGATTACCGTGCGTTTTGGACCGGCCATTGATCCAGCCGGTCTGAGTGAAAACGAACTGAATACCCGCGTTGAAACCTGGATCCGCGAGGCGATGCGTGAACTTCCTCCGGCTATTCGGGCTTAAAGATACGCCGGCCTCAACACCCGGCGAACAGCACCGCAGTATTACGTTTTCCGACAGGATCGTGCCGTATTCGATCCATCGGAGTCAGCGTCGCCGTTTGAGTCTGACGATCGATCATCGCGGCCTGCGCGTTCTGGGCCCGATGAGTCTATCGATACGCCAGGCAGAGGCGATGCTGTTCGAGCATGAAACCTGGGTACTCAGTAAGCTGGATGCCTGGCGTAACGAACGCCACACCTGCAACTGGCGTGTGTCGGGTCAGGCACCGCTGCTGTTATTTGGCGAAGATCACCGGATAGTCATCGTGCCGCATTCGGCACGTAGCGTGCATATCGAACGCGAAGATCATCTCTTACGCCTGCATACCCGTCTGCCCGGTGATGATCTGGCGAACCAGCGCGCACTGGTGAAATGGCTGCGCGCCGAGGCGCTGGCCCACTTCGAGCATCGTGTCGCTCATTACGTGGCAAAGCTGGGCGCACCAATGCCACCGCTTTCTCTGTCCCAGGCCCGAACCCGCTGGGGAAGCTGCACCAGTGCCGGCCACATCCGCCTGAACTGGCGCCTCATCCATCTGCCGGAACCGCTGATCGATTATGTCGTCGCCCACGAGCTCGGGCACCTGGTCGAAATGAATCACAGCCCGCGGTTCTGGGCCATCGTGGAACAGATCTATCCCGGCTGCCAGGCGGCGCGCAAAGCGCTGCGCAATCACATCAGGTCATTGCCGGATATTGCGATCAGGTAACTGCCACCCCCCCATCAGGCATGAGACCTTTCCTCATTCAGATGGTGAACAATGTCTTCGCGAACGATGTTGATCGCCGCCCGCAAATCGTAATAGGCACCCCGGTTACCGGTTGGCACCCAGAGTGCTCGGACCTTGTCCTTGAGTCGGTCGATCCGCTTTAACAATTCTGGGCTCATCGCATGATGCTGCTCATGAAGATAGAGAACCTCATTCTCGATCAAACGCAACTCATCGTAACAGGATTCGATACTGAGGACCGCATGCGTCTTACGGTAACTCGGCAGGAAACCGATGAGCGGAATGGCCACGGCACCAATCGCCAGTAGATAGAACCAGACTTCATCAAAGAGACTGGCAGCCCAGTATGGGACGTAGCCCCACAAGAATGGCGACCCTTCCTTGAAGTATCGCCGGGCAACATCGCTTTCGGGGATGCGCGTGTCAATATAAGCTGGGAATTTACCGGGTGCGAAATACGAAACACGCTTACGCTCGAAGTCATCGGTCGCTTCCATGAACAGGAGCTGTAATGCAGGATGCATGCGTTCCGTGGTCAGAATATCCAGCGTCGTCGCAATCATATTCACATCGTTTTTCGGCGTGATCGGGTGCAGGTTGAAGGTGCCTGCTGACAGCAACACCGGATCGAGATACTGGAAACGCTTGGCATAGGCTGCGGCCAGCGTGAAGTTGTACATCTGGATGCCTGGTAACTGTGCAATTTCCTGGACATTTTTAGATGCCATTGCACCGACAAGGAACATGGCATCGATTTTCCGTTCCTTGAGTGCGTTCAGAGAATCCACTGTCCCCATATTGATGAGATTCGGCAGATTCAAGTCGATACCCTGTGCCTCCAGCAAGGGCCCGACCATGGCTCGGGTACTACTACCGTGAATATTGATGGACACCTTCTTGCCGGCCAGAAACCGGTTGAGATCGGGATCAACGTTATCCGTCTGATAGTGGAAAAGCCATAGCGGCTGGTACACCACCGAGCCTAATGAGACAAAATGCGATGCGTTGTCGGGAAGTTGCAGTCCCCCTTGGGAAAAGACCGCATCGACCTTACCCTCTGCCAAAAGCGAGATATTCTCTTCTGCACCCTTGGATTGGACCAGCTGCAAATCAACCCCATGACGTTTGAAAAACTCATGGTAGCGATGACCAATCACATCAGCTGTGGAATGGTATTGCCCCGTGGCAATGGTAACCGTCTTGGGTGGAACGGGCCTCACGACATAAATCAACAGCGCGACTAAAGCGAGCCCGGGTAACACATAAAGCCAGTTACTGAGGAGAAACGACCAGAAAGCCAGTAATTCTTCAACGAAGACCGTCCTGAAATTACCGGGTGCTTTGGGTGGCAGTTTTTTTCTGCGGGCAGGACTCATGGTTTTATAGGATGTGATTAAACAGCCAATCCGGCGAGCACCAGATCTTCGGCAATACGCAGTCGATCACCCAACGCATCTTTTAACAAGGGAGCGCGACCGCCATTCACCAACCAGGCAGCACCGGTAGGCAAGCGTTGCCCCATCCGCTCGATCGCACCACAGGTTGCTTCAATCGCGCCACTGGTCATGGCATCGTGCGTGTTGTCCGCAATGTCGGGGGCCGACCGGTATACACCGGTTGCCTGCGGCAACCGAGCAGTTCGCTGGTGCAGCGATTGCAGCATCAGATCGACACCGGGCAGGATGAGACCACCCCGATAAACCCCCATTGCGCCATCCACCTCGATCAGATCAATGGTGGTTGCTGTGCCAGCGCCAATGACCAGGCAAGGCTGACCGACCAACGACCAGGCACCTATGGCTGCAGCCCAGCGGTCAACCCCCAGGGTTTGAGGCGTAGCATAGGCGTTCCGCAGACTACCTGCCGCCGCCGTCACCTCAAAGCGTTCGGCGGGCAGCGGAAACCGTGACAGCACATCGAGTTCCTGCGCGGGGGTCACTACACTGGCATAACGGATACGGCAGATAGGCTCTGCAGCCAGCATACGGCACCAATCATCCAGTGCAGCAGATACATACTCGATCGCACCTTGCCGCAACAGCGTGCGGGAAGGCGTCGCCACGGCCCACTTGAGTCGCGTATTTCCGAAGTCCAGTAGAAGTACCATGGCAGGACTATACCCTCATAGCCTGCGCAGGCTAACGTCCCCGGTGATCATGCGCTCGATGGCGACATCCGTGGCCACAAGCAGCGCCCCCTCCCGGTCAACACCTCGACACAGGCCGGTTGACCGGACAGCGCCTTCTTCACTGATTTGCACCCGCTGGTCATGCCAGATATCGTGCGTATTCCATTCGCTAGAAAACGGCCCAAACCCATGGCGTTCGAAATCACCCAGCATCGGTACCAAAACATCTAGCAGACATGGTAAAAACGCTTCCGGCGTAACGGGGACGCTAAAGAGTTCAGACAGCGCACCGACCGGTTGATCGGTCACGTTGGCACTCAACATGGCATCACTGATACAGTTGAGCCCCATACCAATGACCACCGCCAGTTCACGACCACCGCCATCGGCCTGCCGCAGCACGGATTCGATCAGTATGCCGCCCGCTTTGGCGTAACTGCCATCGTGCCGTTGCAGCATGAGATCATTAGGCCACTTCAGGCCACAGCGGGTTTCTGGTGCGGCGTGGCCCAGACGAGGATCCGACAGCGCACGGATGACCGCCAGGCCAACCAACAACGATAAGCCTTGGAGCTTTACCGGGTCGGCCGGGAATGTCCACAGTAGCGAAAAAATGAGACTGTGATCCGGTGCAGAGATCCAACGACGGCCACGACGGCCACGGCCAGCCAACTGCTGGCGGGCCACGTAAACGCTACCCGCCGGCACACCCGCTTCTGCTGCGTCGAGCAACAAGCGGTTGGTTGAGTCACAGGACTCAAATCGGGTGATCTTTGGCTGTCGCAACTTTTGCAGGGGCATCCTCGTCAAGCCTGAGTTCCTGGATTTTGCGCGTAATTGTATTACGGCCAATGCCCAGTAACTGTGCTGCTTCGATACGACGACCCCCGGTGTGATGCAGGGCGCGAGCAATCAGCGTACGCTCGAAATCCTGCATGAGGTGACCATAGATGCCCTCGTCATCACTTGGCGACACACCCCCGAGCAACATACCATCGACCACTGTTGCCAGCAGATCAGTCCATCGATTGCCCGCCACGAGCGGTGTCGCCACCATGGCAGCAGGAACCGAGGCGCCACTCAATGCGGTTGCCTCGCTGACTTGGGCGAGGGTGGTCTCCTGACGCAGCTCGGGCGGTAGATCATTTACATCCACTGTCTGGCCGGGTGCCATCACAGTCAGCCAGTGACAGAGGTTTTCCAGTTGCCGCACATTGCCGGGAAATGGCAACGACGTCAGATATGCCATGGCCGCTGACGTGAGCTGCTTCGGCTCGCCCCCCAGCTCACGCGCACTACGCGCCAGAAAGTGTGTGGCCAGATCCGGAATGTCTTCGCGTCGCTCCTTAAGCGGAGGTAAACGCAACCGGATTACATTCAAACGGTGAAACAGATCTTCACGGAACAAGCCTTGTCGGACCCGCTCCTCCAGGTTCTGGTGAGTTGCGGCAATCACGCGAACATTGGATTTGATCGACTGATGGCCGCCCACACGGTAATAGTGCCCGTCGGAAAGCACGCGCAACAGTCTCGTTTGCAGTTCGGCGGGCATGTCACCGATTTCATCAAGGAACAGCGTGCCGCCGTCGGCCTGTTCAAACCGCCCTCGACGCGAAGTCTGCGCCCCCGTGAAAGCACCGCGCTCATGGCCAAACAATTCGCTTTCCAGCAAGTCCTTGGGGATGGCGGCCGTATTGATGGCCACAAACGGCCCATTGGCCCGGGGTGAATGCTTGTGCAGTGCGCGTGCCACCAGCTCTTTGCCCGCACCCGATTCGCCGGTGATCAGCACCGTCACATGGC
>JALRGK010000047.1 GCA_023253415.1 Rhodocyclaceae bacterium | reverse complement strand
GCCAAAGGCGATGTGTACGTCGCGCAGGGTAAGTTGACGGAAGCCCGTGCCAGCTATGATGCCGCCCTCAAGAATCTGGAACCGGCGGGTAAGGATGTCACGCCGAATTCGGAATTCGCCGGGAGTGAACCCGGTCAGCTGTTGCGTCGCCTGGTGATCGAGAAGCGCGATGCGTTGACTACCGTTGCCGCAGCCGGAAAGTAAGCGAATGACACCGATCCTGCCTTGCCGATTGAAAACCGTGGCACTCGCCGGCTTGCTCGCGGTGGCGTTGAGCGGGTGCGGCTTGTTCGGAAGCTCCAAGCCAAAGCCGACGCCGCTGACACCGATCGTCGAACGGGTAGGGATGCGCCAGGATTGGCAGGTATCTGTGGGTAAGGCCGGTCGTTTCACCTTCCTGCCGGCCAGTGGTGGCCCCGTTGTTCTGTCCGCCTCGAATGATGGCACGGTCATCCGGCTTGATAACGGTAAGGAAGTCTGGCGTGCCAATGCCGGTCAGAAACTCTCCGCCGGTACAGCCAGTGATGGACGTCTCGTCGTGGTGGGCACCTATAAAGGGGATGTGCTGGCCTTTGATTTCGAAACGGGTAAACCCGCCTGGACGGCTAACGTCAAAGGCGAACTGGTGGCCGCACCTGCCATCACCGAAGGCCTCGTGGTGGTTCGTACCAGCGATAACCGCGTGATTGCGCTGGATGGTATCGATGGCAAACAGCGCTGGAACTACCAGCGCAGTAATCCGCCGTTGGCCGTTCGCTCTGTGGCACCGCCATTGCCCTTTGGCCCCTTTGTTCTGGTCGGCATGCCCGGCGGTAAGCTTTATGCGTTGTCGCTACAGAACGGTGCGCCGGCCTGGGAAGGCACTGTGTCAGTGCCGCGTGGTGCAACCGAACTGGATCGTGTATCGGATGTGGTCACCGTGCCGGCTGTTCAAGGACCGCAGATGTGTGCCGTGGCCTTCCAGGGGCGTGCCGCCTGCTTCGACATGCAGGGGGGCACCCAGATCTGGTCACGCGAGGTGTCTTCCGTCGCGGGTATCACCATGGATGATCGCCGCGTCTTTATTCCGGATGAGCAGGGCGTCGTCCATGCCTTTGATCGTGGCACGGGGGCTTCTGTCTGGCGTCAGGATAAACTCAAATACCGTAACCTGTCGGCGCCTGTAGCACTACCGATGGGTCTGGTCGTTGGGGATGCCGAAGGCTTTCTGCATGTACTCGACCGGGATAACGGAGAATTTATCAGCCGCATGAATGTCGGCGGGGGTGGGGTCATGTCGATCCTGCCTGCATTAGGTCCTAACACCGTCCTCCTGCAAACGGCAGGCGGGTCTCTGATGGCGGTAACTTTGCAATGAAACCTACAATCGCCCTGGTGGGCCGTGCCAACGTTGGCAAATCTACACTCTTTAATCGCCTGACACGGTCGCGTGATGCGATCGTTGCCGATATGCCGGGTCTTACCCGTGACCGCCATTACGGTCATGGCAAGATTGGCCGCAAAGGCTTTCTGGCAATTGATACCGGTGGCTTCGAGCCTAAATCGCGCGAAGGGATCACTCAGGAAATGGCGCGTCAGACCGAACAGGCCATCCATGAAGCGGATCGTATTATCTTCGTGGTCGATGGCCGCGAAGGCGTAACGCCACTCGACAAAGATATTGCCCAGCTGCTGCGCCGGATCAATCGTCCGGTCATGGTG
>JALRGK010000044.1 GCA_023253415.1 Rhodocyclaceae bacterium | reverse complement strand
CCGTTGATGACGGATGACGAGCGGGCGCAGGTGGGCACCTGTTACAAGCAACAGGGGCAGGATGCCGCCATTGTGCTGGGGCACCAGCTGGTGTCGGGCACGGTGCGTGATGAGCGTATTGCTGCCTGGACCGACTTCGCTCGGCAACACCCGGAGGGTTATCTATTCTGCTTCCGCGGCGGACTGCGTTCGCAGACCGTGCAACGCTGGATGGCCGAGGAAGTTGGTATCGTTTATCCGCGGATTACCGGTGGCTATAAGGCCATGCGGCATTTTCTGATGGACACCACGGAAGCGGTTGTGGCTAATCTGCCGCTGATGGTGGTGGGTGGCATGACCGGAACGGGCAAAACCGAGTTGCTGGCCACATTACCCAATGCCTTGGATCTGGAAGGCTGTGCCAATCACCGTGGTTCCAGTTTTGGTAAGCGGGTGAATGGGCAACCAGCTCAGATTGATTTCGAACATCGTCTCGCATTACGACTGCTGCACCTGAACGCGGCGGGGTGCCCGGCCTTCGTAGTGGAAGATGAAGGGCACTTTATCGGCAGCTGTTCACTCCCGGATTCGTTGTTCCGACAGATGGCGCAGGCCCCCATCGTCTGGCTCGAAGATGAATTCGATAACCGGGTGAGCCGGATTCTCCAGGATTACGTGGTGAATCAGCTGGCCGACCACGAGGCTGCTTTGGGTGCCGAGACAGGATTTGAGCGATTCAAGGCGCATTTACAGCAGAGTCTGGCCAATATCCAGAAGCGTTTGGGCGGCGAGCGGTATCAACGGGCGGCCGCCATGATGGCCGAAGCATTGGGGGATCAGGCTGCTCGTGGCGCGGTAGAAGGCCACCGTGCTTGGATTACCGTTTTGCTGCGTGAATATTACGATCCGATGTATGTGCACCAGAAGGCCACTAAGGCCGGACGTATTGTGGCCAGCGGTGACGCGGCCAGGTTACGAGATTTTTTGTTGAAGTGACAGATTGTCATAATTCGGTAACGTTGACGCCATAGACTTCCGTCAGTACCCCAACCCAAGGTTTTATCCGGCCCGTGTGCCGGTCAATTACTGGAGTCTGATGATGAAAGTGACAGTCAACAAAATTCTCGTAGGTCTGCTGGTTTCGGCGGGTCTGATTAGCGGTGCAACAGCCGCTCAGCTGACGGGCGCAGGCGCGACCTTCCCGGCACCGATGTACGCCAAGTGGGCAGAAGCTTACAAGGCGGAAACGGGTACGACCATTAACTACCAGGCCATTGGCTCGGGTGGTGGCGTGAAGCAGATTCAAGCCAAAACGGTGGACTTTGGTGCAAGTGACGACCCTGTACCGGCAGCTGATCTGGAAAAGAGTGGTCTGGCCCAGTTTCCGGCCATTATTGGCGGCGTGGTACCCGTGGTCAACGTCAAGGGTGTGGCACCGGGCCAGCTGAAACTGAATAACGACGTACTGTCGGATATTTTCCGCGCCAAGATCACCAAGTGGAATGATTCGGCGATCGCCTCGGTCAACCCGGGCATCAAGCTGCCGGATACTGCGATTACCCTGGTTTATCGTTCGGATTCGTCGGGCACGACGGCGGTCTTTACCGACTTCCTGGCCCAGGTATCGCCCCCATTTAAAGGCGTGGTCGGTGCCGGTAAAACCGTCAACTGGCCGGCAGGCGTAGGCGGCAAGGGCAATGCCGGTGTGGCTGCCAACGTGACTAAGATCGACGGTGCGATCGGTTATGTCGAATATGCCTATGCCAAGCAGAACAAAATGACGCATGTGTCGCTGATTAATCGTGACGGTAAGGCTGTTCAGCCAAGCGAAGCCAGCTTCGCTGCTGCAGCCAGCAAGGCCAACTGGGCCGGTACCCCCAACTTTGCCGTGAACCTGAACAATCAGCCGGGTGCAACTTCGTGGCCGATTACCTCCGCATCATTCATCCTGGTGTACAAGAAAGCCGAAAAGCCGGAGCAGAGTGGCGAAGTGCTCAAGTTCTTCAACTGGGCGCTGACCAAGGGCCAGAAGATGGCGGTCGCACTGGATTATGTGCCGCTTCCCGATAATGCAGTGAAGGCGATTGCCAAGAGCTGGGGCGAGATCAAGGGCCCGGACGGTAAGCCGGTCTTTGTTGCCAAGTAAGCATTCTGTAGCACAACAGGCGCAGCCGGCTCTTAGCCGGTTGTGCTGTCTCTGGCAGGACGAGCAATGTCTCAACATATGATTGAAACCGAAGATATGGTCGATAGCGTTAAAGAAGCCATGCAGCGGCAGGCGGCCAAGTCAGCGATTTTTCTGCGTCAGGATCGGATATTTGCCGGCATCACTTTCAGCTTTGCCGCACTGGTCCTCCTGGTGCTGTTCGGCATTCTGGCATCGCTGGTGGTGCAGGCGTGGCCGGTCATCAACGAGTTTGGTCTGGGTTTCTTCTACAGCACGACCTGGAGTCCTTCTACAGATGAGTTTGGCGCTGGCATTGCGATCTGGGGCACGCTGGCGACATCACTGATCGCCTTGATCATCGGTGTGCCGATCAGCTTTGGCATTGCCATGTTCCTGACCGAGTCTTGCCCGGTCTGGATGCGTCGTCCGTTAGGTACGGCCATTGAATTGCTGGCTGGTGTGCCATCTATTATTTACGGTTTCTGGGGGTTGTTCATTTTTGCACCGATGATCCAGGAGTACGTGCAGCCCTGGATGATTAATTGGTTGGGAGCGCCGTTCTTTGTCGGCCCACCGCTAGGTCTGGGCGTGTTTACAGCCGGCCTGGTGCTGGCGTTGATGATTATTCCCTTTATTGCCTCGGTGATGCGTGACGTCTTCGAGACGGTGCCCTCGGTGCTGAAAGAGTCCGCTTACGGGATCGGTTGTACACGTTGGGAAGTGGTGAAGAATATCGTATTGCCCTACACCCGCGTGGGTGTTATCGGCGGCATTATGCTGGGCTTGGGTCGCGCGTTGGGCGAAACGATGGCGGTGACTTTCGTGATCGGCAACGCCAACCGCTTTGCGCTGAATCTGTTTGCCCCGGGTAATTCGATTGCCTCGACGCTGGCTAACGAGTTTGCTGAGGCAGACCCGACGATGCATATTCCGGCACTGTTTGGTCTGGGACTCATTCTGTTCATCATTACGTTCGTTGTGCTGTCGGCCTCGGAGTGGCTGATCAAACAGGGTGAACGTAAAGCTGGGAAGCGCTGACATGAGTAGTCGTTATCAACGTCGCAAGTTTGTGAACACGATGAGCACCGTCTTATCCGGTGTGGCGGTTGCCATTGGTGTGGCGGGCCTGGTATGGATTCTGGCAACACTCTTTATTAAGGGTTTGCCCGCCATGAACTGGGCGTTCTTTACCGAATCAACCCCGGCACCGGGTTCGGAAGGTGGCGGTATGGCCAACGCCATTGTTGGCAGTCTGCTGATTGTGGGGCTGACAACGGTGGTCTCTACACCTATCGGGATTCTGGCAGGTATCTACCTCGCCGAATTTGGTGACCGTTCACGTGTGGCGGCCGTGACACGTTTTGTGACGGACATCATGCTGTCGGCACCATCGATTGTGATTGGCCTGTTTGTCTATGCACTGTTTGTGGCAACCACCAAGCACTTTTCGGGCTGGTCCGGTTCGGTAGCTCTGTCACTGATTGCGGTGCCCGTTGTCGTACGCACAACCGAGAATATGCTCAAGCTGGTACCGGGTAGCTTGCGTGAGGCCGCTTTTGCCTTGGGTATGCCACGCTGGCGTGTCAGCCTTGATGTCTGCCTGCGGGCGGTGCAAGGGGGTGTGATTACGGGGATTCTGCTGGCTGTCGCCCGCATTACTGGCGAAACAGCGCCGCTGCTGTTTACCGCGCTGAACAACCAGTTCTTTACCTGGAATATGAACGAGCCGATGGCCAACCTGCCCGTGACGATTTTCAACTTTGCAATGAGTCCCTATGAGAACTGGCAGAGCCTTGCCTGGGGTGCTTCTGCGCTGATTGCCATTCTGGTGCTGCTGCTCAATATCGTGGCCCGGGTGGCTTTTCAGGATCGAACCAAGTCTTAAGACATCATTGAGGTCATTATGTCCGAGTTTATTTCTGACCAGGGTATTAACGCCGCACTCAAAGTGCGTAACCTGGATTTCTATTACGGTAACTTCAAAGGCCTGAAATCTGTCTCGCTGGATATTGCCGAGAAACAGGTGACAGCCTTCATCGGCCCCTCGGGGTGCGGTAAGTCGACGCTCCTCCGGACGTTCAACCGCATGTATGACCTGTACCCCGGACAGCGTGCCGAGGGCGAGATCATCTTCCACGGCCAGAATACGCTGCAGAAGGGTTACGACCTCAATCTGTTGCGTGCGCGGATCGGTATGGTCTTCCAGAAGCCAACGCCGTTTCCTATGTCGATTTACGAGAATATTGCCTTTGGCGTACGTCTTTACGAAAACCTGTCGCGCGCCGACATGGATAACCGTGTGCAGTGGGCGCTGGAACAGGCGGCCCTGTGGACGGAAGTGAAAGATAAGCTCAACCAGAGTGGTCTGTCGTTATCCGGCGGTCAGCAACAGCGTTTATGCATTGCCCGTGGTGTTGCAGTCAAGCCGGATATTCTTCTACTGGATGAGCCGACTTCTGCACTGGATCCGATTTCTACCGCCAAGATCGAAGAGCTGGTGTTCGAGCTAAAGAGCAGCTATACGATCGCCATCGTGACGCACAACATGCAGCAGGCTGCACGTGTCTCCGATTACACGGCGTATATGTATCTGGGCGAACTGGTGGAGTTCGGCGTGACCGACGAGTTGTTCATGAAGCCGAATCGCAAGGAAACCGAAGACTACATTACTGGCCGTTTCGGCTAATTCGGTTTGTTGGGAACCAGGCAGTGAAGGTGCTGCCGGTTCCAACCTGGCTCTCAATCGAAAGATGTCCTTGGTGCCGTGATAAGGCGTGTTTGACAATGGCCAGGCCAAGGCCGGTGCCTCCGGTATCGCGCGAACGACCCTGGTCCACACGATAGAAACGTTCGGATAGCCGCGGTAGATGCACGGCAGGTATGCCGATGCCGGTATCCTGCACACTGAATCCGCCTTCAGAATCGGTTTCCTGCCAGCGGATATGAATCTGGCCACCACTCGGTGTGTAGTTCACGGCATTATTGATGAGGTTGCCAAAGATGCTGCGTAAGGCGCTGGCCGAGCCCCGCAATACGAGGTTATCTGGGATCTCTACGGTCATATCATGTCCGCCAGCAGAGAGCGCTTCTGCTGATATGATGAGTTCATCGATGAGCGGCTTGATGTGCACATTTTTTTCGTCGACCAGCGAAGCGCGTGCTTCGAGTGACGAGAGTGTTAGCAGATCATGAACAAGACGGCCCATCTGTTGAGCCTGGGCCATGGCCATGTCGAGAAAGCGCTGCCGTTTTTCAATGGGTAGCGTTTCGTGGTGTGTCTGCAACGTTTCGATGAAACCGCTAATGACCGTAAGCGGTGTTTTAAGTTCATGTGAGACATTAGCCACAAAGTCGCGGCGGACTGTTTCCAATTTTTCGAGTTGAGTGAGGTCGCGGATCGTGAGCAACTGACGATCAGCGCCATAGTTGATCAGGCTGATCATGAAACACGTCTGGTCACGCCGGTGTGGGTGGTACATCAGGGGTTCGGTGAAGTCGCCCGTTTGCAGATAACTGACGAACTCCGGTTCGCGGACGAGATGCTCAATAGGTGTGCCTTTGTCCTGACCGGGTAGCAGCCCCATGAGATTGACAGCCAGCGTGTTCATCCAGAGGATGCGGCGGTGTGCATCCATGAAGATGACGCCATCCGGTAGTGCTTCGAGCGCGCTCTGAAACTGTTCCAGCGATTTCTCGAGCAGATCTTTTTCATGCTGGCGTGTTTTGACACGACGATTCATGCGCGAGACAAACTCACCCCAGATGCCCGAGGCGTCTGGCACAGGGGCATCCAGTGGGCCGGAGATCCAGGCCAGCATCCGGTTTAGGTAGCGGCGGTGTAGGTAAAGACGAAATGCCAGTACGACAACGGTGCCGAGCAGTAAGCCTTCAAGAAACGTCATATCACCAGTGGGTTGTGCGGCCCACGGAGGGCTGCGTTAGTCGCTGTGTGCCGAAAACCGGTAGCCGCTTCCACGCACAGTCTGGATCAGACCATCGTGGCCCGTGGCTTCCAGTACAGATCTTAACCTACGAATGTGCACATCGACCGTCCGTTCTTCGACAAAGACGTGGTCACCCCAGACTTTATCGAGTAACTGCGAACGGCTGTGAACACGCTCCGGATGGGTCATAAAAAAGTGCAGCAGACGAAATTCGGTGGGGCCGATGGCAAGGCTCTGGTCATTGGCATAAACGCGGTGTGTGACCGGGTCCAGTACCAGACCCTTCACATCAACCTTGTCTTCGGTCATTTGCGGTTTGCGGCGACGCAGAACCGCCTTGATGCGAGCGATCAGTTCTCGTGGAGAAAACGGCTTGACCATGTAGTCATCGGCACCGACTTCCAGGCCGGTGACCCGATCATTCTCATCAGTGCGGGCAGTGAGCATGATGATGGGGGTGTCTGCCGTACGTTCGTTATCCCGCAATCGGGTAGCGAACTGGGGGCCGGAGCGTCCCGGGAGCATCCAGTCGAGCAGGATCAGATCCGGCAGGTTGGCCTGGATGAGTTGCTCCGCTTCTTCGGCCGAGCCCGCCGCCATCGTGCGGTGACCCGAGCTCTCCAGATTAATGGACAGCAGTTCGCGGATGGCCGGATCGTCTTCGACGATAAGTATAGTTGCTGCCATGGTTTGAGCCGATTAGTGGCCAGCTTTTTCCTGGTTGACCAGGTGGCTGCGCACCTGATCCACACTGATGTGGCGAACATTCATGCCTGCCGAGATGTAAATCACGTTTTCGGCAACGGCGCGGGCATGGTCGGCAACGCGTTCAATGGCTTTGGCCATGTTCATGATTTCCAGAGAAACTGAAATCGTGCGTGGGTCTTCCATCATGAAGGTAATCAGTTGGCGGGTGATGCTGCGATATTCGGCATCAACCATGTCGTCGGCTTGTAGCACATCGGCTGCAGCCAGGCTGTCGGAGCGGGCAAAGGCATCCAGCGATTTACGCAGCATGTCGAGCGCATCTTCGGCCAGGTGTCGGAGTTCGACCGAGGGCGTAAAGAACGGGTGCTTGTCATGCAGGACACGGGCGGCCCGGGCAATCTTGACGGCCTTGTTACCCGCCTTTTCCAGCTCGAGGCCAGTCTTTTGAACGCCAATGACGATGCGTAGATCGATAGCGGTTGGCTGGCGCTTGGCAATAATCTGATTGCAGACAGTGTCCAGCTGGACCTCAGCATCATCAAGGCGGCTATCGCCTTGTTCGACATGGGTCAGCAGATTCTGGTCGGCTTCGTAGAGCCCCTGCATTGCTTGGCGCATCTGTTGTTCAACGATGCCACCCATGAGCAGAACACGCGACTTGAGGTCGTCGAGTTCCAGGTCAAATTGCTTGATGGTATGTTCTGCCATGGTGAAACACTCCTGCGGCTGGACTTGTTAACGCCTAGAGTATTTCACAGAAATGTGACAGTGATATTTCAGTCTAGTGTATTCAGGAACGGCTCTGGTTATTCGCCGATAACACCGAATTCCACAGGGGTCTTGGTGTAGAAGATCTTCAGATCCGTGCTCTTGATCAGCTCGAAAAGATTGTTGGCTTCCTGCTCGGTGACGACCACGACCACCATGACGGGTTGTTCGGCCTGTTCAAAGAAACGTGTGGCATGAATACGGCGGTCGCTACCAAAGCTTTCATCGGCGTGAATAACGGTGGCGCCACGGATGCCCATGATCTGTGCTTTTTCCAGCAGCCATTCGGCAATCGGTTGATCCTGGTATTTGCGGTTCTGCAGCGTGTAGAAGTTGATCTGGTATCCGTTCATGACGATCTTTCAGGCGTGTCGGGCCAGTTGTAGGGTCCACAGACCGGCAATGGTGGCAATAAGAGAACAGCTGACATGGACCGCGATGGAGGCGGTTGCCCAACCGAAGCGACCTTGCTGTAACAGGGAAACGACCTCAGCAGAGAAGGTGGAGAAAGTCGTCAGCCCCCCGCAAAAACCGGTGATGATGAACAGTCGCCATTCCGGTGCGATATCACTGGCACTGGCAAAGTAAGCGACGGCCAGCCCGATCATGTAGCCGCCAACAATATTCGCAACCAGCGTGCCCGGCGGCAGGGTCGGGAATAGGGTATTGAGCTTCAGCCCCAGCTGCCAGCGGAGCAGGGCGCCGAGGCCGGCACCAACGGAAATGGCCAGAACGCTGCTCAACATGGGCTTTGCCGAGGGGCTAAAAGTCGATTCATCAGGTGATCATAAATCATGCGGGCCTATAAACAAACTCCCCGGCGTTTGACCTGGGCGGGAAAGTACAGGATCATGCGCATTGCGCATTTCAAGTCGTGTTGTTTTACTGGTGCGGCAAGGCCCTAGAGCTTGTCACCGTTCCTACTGCGTCCGCTTGATTCTGATGGCGCTTGAACGAACGAGGAGCTTAGATTGGCTAAAGAAGAATTGATTGAAATGGCTGGTGTTGTGCAGGAAGTCCTGCCGGATTCACGTTTCCTGGTCGAGATGGAAAACGGCCATTCGATCGTGGCCTACACCGCCGGCAAGATGCGCAAGCACCATATCCGTATTCTGGCAGGCGATAAGGTCACGCTGGAGTTATCACCTTATGATCTGACCAAGGGTCGTATTACCTTCCGTCATATCGAAGGCCGCGGTCCCGGTCCAGCAGGCGGCAATCGCCGTTAAGTCTTGCGTTGCCCATCATGATGGTTTTGTCATGAGCGAACGGGTGATTGAAACGGGGTCAGACCCCGTTTTTACCGTGATCTGGCTGCATGGCCTGGGCGCAGATGGTAGTGACTTCGAGCCGATTGTTCCGTATCTGGGTTTAGACCCGGCGGTACCGGTCCGGTTTGTGTTTCCCAATGCGCCACAGATTCCGGTGACCTGCAATGGCGGCTACGTGATGCCGGCCTGGTACGACATTATTTCCCTGGCACCGGATAGCCGGGAGATCGATGAGGACGGATTGCTGGCATCGCGGGAGCGTGTGTGGTCGCTGATGGCCGATGAAGCAGCACGTGGTATTCCGGCGGCACGTATTTTTCTGGCCGGATTTTCGCAGGGCGGGGCCGTGACCTATCTCACTGGCTTGACGTACAGCGAACCCCTGGCGGGTATTGTCGCCTTGTCGACGTATATGCCTAGCCCAGACCAGGTTGAGCAAGGTGCCACAGATGCAGGGCGACAGACGCCGCTTTTCATCGGGCATGGTACGCATGATGACGTGGTGTCGCTGACTATGGGTGAGATTGCTCGCGATGTCGTTGTCCGGCTGGGGTGTGCTTTTGACTGGCAAACGTACCCGATGGGGCACGAGGTGTGCCTCCCGGAAATAAAAGCCATCGGAGCCTGGCTGAATCAGCGGATGGCAAACATTCGCTACTGACCCTTCATGCCTTCTGGTTAGAAGGATATGCATTAAAAATAGTTGAACCTTCGGCAGAGCGCGCTATTCTTTGCAGAATACCTCTGTAGGAGATCTCGCGATGAAGCGAAGCATGCTGATAAATACATCCATGGCGCTGGCGGCGCTATGCAGTGTAGGTCAGGCGATGGCCGCTAGCCCGGCGCCAACCCCTTATTTTGTAGCCAACTGCGCCAACTGCCACGGTACGGATGGTAAATCGGTCACGCCGATTATGCCGAAGCTCGCTGGTCAGGATCGGGAGTTTATCCTCGAGACCTTGCGAGCCTACAAAGCAGGCACGCGCTCAGGAACGATCATGCCGCAGCTCTCGAAGGGCTACACGGACGAGGAGTTCGTGCAGCTGGCCGATTACTTCTCCACTGTGAAATAAGGGGTCAATCATGCCGCGATTTAACGAAAGCCGTCGCCGCCTGCTGCAGGGACTAGGCGCTTCCTCGACGGTACTGATGGTGCCGGGTATGGCAGAAGCGGCAAAGGCGACGAAGCAGCCGCGTGGCCGGGTCGTGGTGATTGGTGCCGGTTTTGCCGGAGCGACCGCCGCCAAGTATCTGCGCAAGTGGAGCGATAAAGGCATTGACGTCACGCTGATTGAGCGAAACGCCGAGTTTATTTCCTGCCCGACGTCGAATGAAGTATTGGGGGGTAACCGAGATTACAAAACGTTGGTGCATAGCTATGATGGCCTGCGCAAGCACTGGGGCGTTAAACTTGTTCGTGCCAGCGTGACCGGGGTAGATACCGAGAAAAAGATCGTTCGCACCGATACAGGGGGCAGCTATAGCTATGACCGTCTGATTGTGGCGCCGGGCATAGATTTCATGTTCGACCAGATCGAGGGCTACGATGCTGTGGCTCAGAAAACCATCTTCCACGCATGGAAAGCGGGGCCGCAAACGCTGGCGCTGCGTCAGCAGCTAGAAGCTATGCCGGATGGCGGTGTGTTTGTCTTGTCGATTCCGAAAGCGCCGTATCGTTGCCCGCCGGGGCCTTACGAGCGTGTCTGCCAGGTGGCGTGGTATTTCAAACAGAACAAGCCTCAATCGCGCATCGTCGTGCTGGATGCCAATGACGGTATTGTCTCGAAGGGCAAGCTCTTCCAGGCGGCCTGGGCAAACGAGTACCCCGGCATGATCGACTACCGCCCGAACTGGAACGTGACCGGTCTGGATGCGCCTACCAAAACCGTAACCAGCGAAGTCGGTGATACTTTCAAAGGCGATGTGCTGAATATCATTCCACCGATGCGTGCCGGAGATATTGCCCGTCAGATCGGGCTAGTGAATGTGAACGATCGTTGGGCAGGTGTGAACTGGACGTCCCTCGAATCAACGGCTGTGCCGTACGTGCATGTGCTGGGTGATGCCGTGTTTGCTGCGCCCCAGATGCCGAAATCGGGCCATATGGCCAACCAGCATGGCAAAGCTGTGGCATCAGCATTGATCGAGATCTTCTCCGGTCGCGAGCCCAGGCCAATGCTCATGGCAAATACCTGTTATTCGATGCTGGATAACAAGCAGGGAGTTCATGTGGCATCCGTGCACCGTTATAGCCCGGAAAAGCAGGTGCCGCTCATTGTCGAGGGTAGCGGTGGTGTCTCGAATGGACCATCCATCGAGGAGGGGCGCTACGCGCACGGTTGGGCGATCCAGATCTGGGCGGACACGCTGACCTGATGCCGAGCACCCCGCTCGTTTGATCAACTGTCGGTGAGTTCGGTGCAGGCGGGAAACCAGTTGTTCCCGATGCGAAGCGTGCGAGCGTGCCGTATGGCATTAGTGACCGCCATTGCCGTGACTTCTCCGGCTGCGGTGGCCATCTGCATCAGGTCGACGGGCGTCGCATTTTTGCCCGTGGCCAGGGCAAAGAGCGTATCGCCATCCATGGCGGTATGCACCGGACGTATGGTGCGGGCCAGGCCATCGTGGCCAACCTGGGCGAGTCGTTGCGCCTGGGCTTTGTCGAGATGCGCATCAGTCATGATCACGCCAATCGTGGTGTTACTGCCTGCCTTGAGTCCGTTCGATGATAGGCCGTTCAGTTCGGCATCGACGGCATTAAGGCATGTCCGTGAATCCGGTGTCGTTCGGGCGCCAGCAAGAATCTGGCCCGTCTTTGGGTCAATGACGTCACCGACCGCGTTGCAGGCGACGATAGCAGCGACGGTGATGCCATTAACGGCCACGGCTGCCCAGCCGAGTCCGCCACGCATGGCGCACTCGGGGCCATTGAGTTTGCCGACAGTGGCGCCGGTACCGGCACCGATATTGCCTTGTAAGAGTGACCCCTCAGGGTTCTGTACGGCTTCGACACAGGCCTGATAGCCAGCGTTGGCATCCGGGTAGATACCCGAGCCGTGAGGTTGGGTGAAGTCATCCACCCATAAATCGAAGAGCACGGCCGCGGGAACAATAGGTACCCGGACAGGGCCAACGCTCAATCCGTAATCATGTTCTTTCAGCCAGCGCATCACGCCGCTGGCTGCGTCCAGCCCGAAAGCACTGCCACCACTCAGAACGATGGCATGCACCTGCTGGACAGTGCTGCTCGGGTTTAGTAAATCAGTTTCGCGCGTACCTGGAGCGGCACCGACAACGGCAACACCAGCGGTGACGCCTTCCGGGCAGAGAACCACGGTGCAGCCGGTCGGCCGCCGCGAATCACTGAAGTGACCGATGTGAATGCCGGCAAGATCGGCAAGGCTGGCCTGTTGCATAGCGCCCGATGAAAGTTAGATTGTCCGGTTGCAGAGGGCAATCATCAGGCGCTCGGAATAAATTCCTTGTCGTCCTGGTGCTTGCGTTCGAATTTGAGAAACCCGTAGTAACCGCATTTCTTGCCATTCGGAAATTCGCGGCAAACCGAGGGTCGCCCCTCGTAGATTGTGCAGCGTCGTGCCTCAGGGTCAAGGAACATGCACGATGTTTTATAGATGTGGTCTTTACGGTGTTTCAGAATACGTTCGTTGACATACTCGTCCGGATCATCAGACTCAAATTCGTACTGACGCGTATAACGAAGGCGTGCGGCATCTTCAGAAATGCCGAAATGATTGGCCAGACGGGCGATATCTTTGTCCGTGACAACGATCCGCGGATAAGTGCAGCAGTACCCCGGGCACTTACTACAGTTGTAGTCTACTTTTGATTTAGTCATGTCAGGATTGTATAGCGATTGTTGAGTCGGTGGCATGCGCTCATATAATGCAGCATTGATCAGGGAGATGACATGGCAACACCCGTGGCCGAACAGGCGGCATTGTTGGCAAAAAAGATGGAGATAGATAATCCATCGGCAGAAGTGATAGAAACCTATACCCGTATCTTGGCAAGAACGTCATTGCTGGTACTGCTCGGGCCGGCACGCAATGTCCTGCGTGGCAATGCCAGTGACGAGCGTAGCTTCGCCGATGAACAGGATTACGAATTCTTCCGTCAGATGCTTGAGAAAACCGCAATCGCCGAGTTCTTTCAGCACGAGGCCTGGGGCCCGCATCGTGTGTTTATGGACATGATCACCATTGAAGAGGGCAGACGTGTGCCTGTGTACCGTGTCTTCTGGAATGAGCGACAGAAGTTTCTAGCAGACCATGATGATGCAGAAGCCTTCAAAGCCACGGTCGAGCCGATCATTGCGTCGGTCGCCATGCTGCTCGGGGTCGACTGGGCGGACTGGATGCTGGATGTGGGTCAATGAGCACGACGGTAGCCGTGACGTCACTAAAATATCGCCGGATTTTCTGGCAGGCATGAGCAAGACTCCCTTGGTCCTCTCGGGTGTCTGATGCGGGTGAGCACGCTACTCTGGCGCTTGCTGGCAATACTATCCGTGTTGCTAGGGGTGATCGGCGTTATTGTGCCGGGTCTCCCCACGGTGCCGTTCATGATTCTCGCTGCCTGGGCGGCTAGCAAAGGCTGGCCAGAACTCGAGCGCTGGCTGGTGAACCACAAACGTTATGGCCCGCATATCAGCCGCTGGCGTGAGCGCGGCGCTATTCCCCGGCGGGCCAAGGTTTATGCAACAGCCATGATGCTGTTGAGTGTGAGTATCCTGATACTGTCTGATATGCCCACTTGGGGTGTACTCGTCATCACAACCGTCATGGGGCTGACACTCGTCTGGATGTGGCGGCGCCCAGACTGAAGCGCCGCTGACGTCCGGTTATTTCGAAAGCTGACGACCCAGTGCGGCACCGCTGCCACCGCCAACGCCTGCGCCGATGACCGCACCTGTTGATCCGCCCATCGAATTGCCCACGGCGGCACCCGCGCCACCCCCAACGGCACCGCCGACAACTGCTCCGGTTTTACCCTTGCCTTTGGTTGTGACTGCCGCCCCGGTTGCTCCGCCGACAGCGCCACCAACCACGGCACCGGTGCTCCCACCAATGGCATTGCCAA
>JALRGK010000098.1 GCA_023253415.1 Rhodocyclaceae bacterium | reverse complement strand
GCACACCTGCCACCTTCGGTAGCGGCACCGAGACCCACCCCAGGTTCACTGTATATTTGGATTGCAGTGACGATCCGCCCATGTGCCCGGCTGTATCTTCATTACGCAAATCGGTCAGATGTAGGCTGAACGGCCCCAGATCATATGACGCTTTTTTCTGTGCATCACGCACTGCCAGACGGGCACCATCAACCTCCAGGGCATCAATGCTGATCTTCATCGTCGATGGCTTGGCCTCTGCCTCTGGTGGCGCGGCCGTAGCCTTGCTCACATCATCGACAAAGCGCTGCCAGTTCCAGGCAGCGGCCTGACGACCACCCGCAGCCGGGCGAGACAACAGCACAGCCGGCGTATCGAGTGCCACCCGCTCCAGGCTGATATCCCCCGACAGCAGCGGCAGAAAACGGGCATCAACGTCGAATTGCTTCAGCGTGAGCAACGCCTCCCCCTTCAGAGGGGCTATCCGCAGATCATGTAATTGCAGGCGCAAGTCAAACGGCGTTAATTCAATCTCGCCAACTTCAATCTCGTAACCAATCTGCGTACCCAATTGCCGGGCCTGGTCTTGAATCAGACCAGGGACGACCAGCTTCACCAGCCCCCAGAACAGCAAGGCCATCATAAGTAGCATCAAGCAGATGCCGCCCAGCCATTGATACGCACGCTTCATAGACGGATCACTTCAGCGAGGCCATATCCACGACGAAGCGATATTTGACGTCGCTCTTGAGCATGCGCTCGTAGGCCGTGTTGATGTCCTGCATGGGGATCATTTCGATATCGGAAACAATGCCGTGTTTGGCGCAGAAATCCAGCATTTCCTGGGTTTCGGCAATGCCACCGATGAGCGACCCGGCCAGATGGCGACGCTTGAAGATCAGGCTGAAAACTTCAAAGCCGGGATGTGGCCGATCCGGCGCCCCCACCAGTGTCATGGTGGCATCCTTTTTAAGGAGCTGCATGTAGGGATCTAAGGCATGAGGCGCGGCAACGGTGTTGAGGATGAAGTCGAGCTGGTTGGCATATTTGGCCATTTGCTCGGGGTCACTGGAGATACAGACTTCGTCGGCACCCAGGCGTTTGGCATCGGCTACTTTGCCAGCCGAGGTCGTAAACAGGACGACGTGGGCGCCCATGGCGTGGGCGATCTTGACGCCCATGTGCCCTAAGCCCCCTAGGCCAACGATGCCGACCTTTTTGCCGGGGCCGGTACCCCAGTGCTTGAGTGGTGAGTAGGTGGTGATGCCGGCACAGAGCAAGGGGGCAACGGCAGCGAGATCTTTTACGTCATGGGTGACGTGCAGGACAAAGGATTGCTTGACGACGATCTGCTGCGAATAACCGCCGTAGGTATTCTCGCCACCGAAAACGGGGCCGTTGTAAGTGCCGGTGAAGCCGGATTCACAGTACTGTTCTTCCCCCTCGGCACAGGGGTGGCAATGACCACAGCTATCGACCATGCAACCCACACCGGCCAGATCACCGACCTTGAATTGGGTCACATTGCTGCCTACCGCCGTGATGCGGCCCACAATTTCGTGACCAGGCACGGACGGATAAATCGTGTTCTTCCATTCGTTACGCGCGGTATGCAGGTCAGAGTGGCAGACACCGCAATACAGGATGTCGATCTGGACATCCTCAGCAGCCAAGGGGCGGCGTTCAATGTCAAGCGGGGCTAGCGGGCTGGTGGCGCTTTGCGCGCCGTAGGCTTTGACTTTGCTCATGATGTAGACCTGACTGCGTTTAAAAAATTAATCATACGGTACGGAGACTACACTGTGCAGCTATTGCCAGGTATAACCTCGAAACTTAAGCGTTTTGTACGCCCGCGAATGCCTGTTCAATCAGGTAGTGCCCCGGCTGACCTTTACGAGTAGAGCGCTGGAAACCCAGCGCATCAAGTTGGGTCACAGTATCCGTGAGCATGGCTTTGTTGCCACAGATCATGACGCGGTCGCTGGCTACGGTTAATGGTGGCATGCCTAGGTCACGAAATAGCTGACCACTGTGTATCTGTTCGGGAATACGTCCCTGATGCATGAAGGGTTCTCGGGTCACAGTTGGGTAGTAGGCAAAGCGGGTCATTGCTGCCAGTTGTTCAAGTTCTTCACGGTAGGCGAGTTCTGAGATACGGCGCACACCATGAACCAGGACGATCTCTTTGAAGTGATCGAAGATCGACGGATCGCGCAGGATGCTGACAAAGGGGGCGAGACCCGTGCCCGTGGCCAGCAACAACAGCCGATCACCCGGGATGAGGTCCTTGGTGACTAGGGTGCCTTTGGGTAGTTTAGAGACAAGCAGTTCATCCCCAACCTTGACCTGGCACAGGCGTGAGGTCAACGCACCGTCCGGTACTTTAATACTTAGAAATTCAAGCTCTGCGTCCGTATTGGTGTTGACGAAGCTGTAGGCCCGCATGAGCGGTTTGCCGTCCACCATGAGGCCGATGAGGACGAACTGGCCATTTTCAAACTGGAGTGCCGGGCTGCGCGTACAACGGAAGCTAAAGAGCTTGTCATCCCAATGATGCACCTGGGTAACTCGTTCAACGGTGTAGTAGCTCATAGCTGGCTCCGACTAAAACTCTAGAAGACAGAATAGACACCCACTCCCAGAGAGATACAGGCCACGGAGGTGAGCCGCAAACGCAACGGCAGGAACCAGCTGGGCAAGCTAACCTGACGGCATAAAACCAGATCTCGTGAATACTGCAGGAGAAAGCCGAGAATGAGGATAAGACCACTGGTGACCGGGCCGAAGAAGAT
>JALRGK010000021.1 GCA_023253415.1 Rhodocyclaceae bacterium | reverse complement strand
CCAGCCATTGCAAGGCAAGAGCGACCGGACTAGCTCATAAGCGATGAACCGTTCCGATCCACCTGCCCTAGACGCGCCGGAAGCGGCCGCTGCCGGCACCACATCCAGCCTGCCGCGCGGGCGGGTCCTGCTGTTGTTCTTGGTGATGCTGGTTACTGCGGCGGGCAATACCGCCATGCAATCGGTGATGCCGTCGATCGGCACGGCCCTGCAGGTTCAGGATTTCTGGATCAGCCTGGCCTATACCTGGTCGGCCCTCTTGTGGATGATCTGCGCGCCGATGTGGGCGCGTCGGTCAGACAAGCGCGGGCGCAAGGCGATGATGGGAATCGGCCTGCTGGGCTTTATTTCCAGCTTCAGCCAGGCTGGATCGTTGGCACGCATGTCCATCGACAGGGTCTTGGCAACAGCACCCAGGCCACGAGGTTGATCAGGACCGTTGACCCAGACTTCGAATGGCCAGTTCTTGGCTTCCTGTTCAACGTGACCAACGAACAGGGCAAACTTGCCGAAGGGACCATCGATCATGTAGGTCCAGGCCAGATTGCCTTCTGGCAGATTCGGGCGGTTTGGCCAACGCAGGGAGGAGAGCACGGGTGCCGGCAGATCCTTGATGTGCAGACGACGGTTGGCATCGCCCGTGACAAAGTCCTGTGGCTGCTTCTTCTCTTCTTCCTGCTTTGGTGTGTCGACCGACAGGACGGAGCCCAGTACGCTGTTCGGGCGGTAGGTGGCCAGACCCTTCAGGCCCGCTTTCCAGGCCTGCATGTACAGATCCTGGAAGTCTTCGTACGGGTAGTCGGACGGGACGTTGACGGTTTTCGAGATCGAGGTATCGATGTAGGGGGCAACGGCGGCCACCATGTCCTTATGTGCTTTGGCCGACATTTCCAGCGCGGTGACAAAGTAATCGGGCAGGTTGTTCACATCACCGCCGAGGTGGCGGTACAGACGCCATGCGTGATCTTCAACGGCATATTCTTTGATAGTGCCGTCGGCCATGCGCTTCTTGCGGGTGTAGGTCCACGAGAAGGCGGGTTCGATACCGTTCGAGGCGTTGTCGGCAAAGGCCAAGGAGATGGTGCCGGTCGGCGCGATCGACAACAGGTGCGAGTTACGCAGACCATGTTTGCGGATCTCGGCCTTGACCTCGTTGGACAGGCGCGAGGCAAAGTTGCCGCCCGACAGGTACAGCTCGGCGTTGAACAGCGGGAAAGCGCCGCGTTCCTTGGCCAGTTCGACCGAGGTCAGATATGCGGTGTCACGCATGTGCTCGGAGATTTTGGCGGCCATGGCCAGCGCTTCTTGCGAGTCGTAACGCAGCTTGAGCATGTACAGGGCATCGCCCAGGCCCGTGAAACCGAGGCCGACACGGCGCTTGTTCATGGCTTCCTGCTGCTGGTTGGCGAGCGGCCAGTGGGTGGCATCGAGCACGTTGTCCAGCATGCGGGTCGAGACCTTGACGACTTCGCCGAAGGCAGCGAAATCGAAAGCAGCCTTTTCTCCGAATGGGTCGCTGACAAAATGCGTCAGATCGATCGAGCCCAGGCAGCAGCAGCCATAGGGCGGCAGAGGCTGTTCGGCACACGGGTTGGTGGCTTCGATCAGTTCGCAATAGTTCAGGTTGTTGTCCTTGTTCATGCGATCCAGGAACAGGATGCCCGGTTCGGCGTGGTCGTAGGTGGACTGCATCACCTGATCCCACAGATCACGGGCACGCACCTTGCGGTAGACCCACAGGCCGTCTTCGCGCTGGTAGGCACCTTCGGCCAGGATGTCTTCGTTCGGTTCTGCAACGTGAACCAGTTCAACGGTATCGTCCGCTTCAACCGCTTTCATGAACGGATCAGTCACGCCGATCGAGATGTTGAAGTTGGTCAGGTCGCCCTTGTCTTTGGCATGGATGAACAGCTCGATATCCGGATGATCGCAACGCATGACACCCATCTGGGCACCACGGCGTGCACCGGCTGATTCCACGGTTTCGCACGAGCGGTCGAACACGCGCATGTACGAGACAGGGCCCGAAGCGCGCGAGTGGGTACCCTTAACGCGGGCACCTTGCGGGCGAATCGACGAGAAGTCGTACCCGACGCCACCACCACGACGCATGGTTTCGGCCGCTTCGGCCAATGCGGTGTAGATGCCCGGGCGACCATTGACGGTTTCGACGACCGAATCACCGACCGGTTGCACGAAGCAGTTGATCAGCGTCGCCTGCAGGTCGGTACCGGCAGCCGAGTTGATACGGCCGGCCGGTACGAAGCCATTTTCCTGTGCCCACAGGAACTTGCTTTCCCACTTGGCACGGTGCTTTTCATCTTCGACCTTGGCTAGGGCGCGGGCCACACGGGCGCGCACTTCGGCGATGGACTGCTCGTTACCCTTGGCGTATTTCTCAATGAGCACTTCGGTGCAGATTTCCTGTGGGGGCAGGGTGGCGCGTGCGCTGGCAGCTGTCTGCTGGGTATTTGTCTCAGTTGTCATTGTTATGTTCCTGAATGAGGGGGTGCGTTGGAGCGAACGAAAAAACGGTAGAAAATTCAATGACTGAAATTTACTACATCTAGTGTCCAACTACAAACTTTTCTCTATATATAGTGTTTTCTTCCAAAGCGAGACGTATCAAGGGGTTGCGGGATTCGGCACGTCGAACCCCTTGATTTATCAGTCTGAAAAATTTTTTTTACGCCTGAACGATCTGAATTTGCGGGTTGCATCGCGGTGACATGATGCTGGGCGCATGGTTGATATGTTTGTTGCATAGCAGCACATTCAAAGCCTTGCTGGAGCAGGGAAGCGCTTGAGTGCGTGCTAGAATTTCAGCCAATTCGGGCGCAATTCACTTATTTTGCCGCCAGAAATTTCAGAAAAATTTCAGAAAATCAGACCCTATGTCCGGAAATACGATCGGTACCCTGTTCACCGTCACGTCCTTTGGCGAATCTCACGGCCCGGTCATCGGCTGCGTGGTCGATGGGTGCCCGCCGGGGTTGGCGATTTGCGAAGCCGATATCCAGGCTGAACTGGATCGTCGTAAGCCCGGTACCTCGCGCCACGTGACGCAGCGTCGCGAGCCGGATGAAGTCGAGATTCTGTCGGGGGTCTTTGAAGGCAAGACCACCGGTGCCCCGATTGGCCTGCTGATCCGCAATACCGATCAGCGCAGCAAGGACTACGGCAATATCGCCGAGCAGTTCCGTCCGGGGCATGCCGATTACACCTACTGGCAAAAGTACGGCATCCGTGATTACCGCGGGGGTGGTCGTTCGTCGGCGCGTGAAACGGCCGTCCGCGTGGCTGCCGGCGCGATCGCCCGCAAATGGCTCAACGAACGTTACGGCATCGCA
>JALRGK010000241.1 GCA_023253415.1 Rhodocyclaceae bacterium | reverse complement strand
CCTCACAGATCCCGGTACAAACGGCCAGGATTAAAGATGCCTCGCGGGTCAAATTGTTGCTTCAACCGTTGGTGTATCGCCATCAACGCCGGCGCTGGTTCTTCGAAGGCATTGACCGAGGCAAGACGGTTATCGAAACAGACAGCATGGCCACCCAGATTTCGCGCCACCTGGCGGACAGTGGCGGCATCCGCGGCTGACCACAACCAGCGCTGCGCACCGCCCCACTCCACCAGCTGATTATCTGCACCGGGCAGATCCTGTCCGGTAATCACACGCGCGGTTGGCGGCAAGGAGAGGCGCCAGAGGGCGGACCCCATCGTGCCTGCCTTGAAAAAGGCTGCCGATTGATCGCGTAAACCCATCCACAAGTCTGTCGCAGAAGTATCGGAAAGACGTTCGCCGCCGAGCTGGCTGATGGCCGAATCGACCGCAGCACGCGCCCCGCTGAGACGGACATGAAGCACCCCGTTCGCCCAAGCGGTAGCGGTTAAGGGCAAAGGACGACCGGACCAAGTATTGATTTGCTGGATCGCTGCTGCCTGATCACACTCGAAACGCAGCGTCGCAGATGCCGGCGGTACCGGCAGCACCTTGAGCGATACCTGCGTCATCAAGCCCAGCACACCCAGAGCCCCTGTCATCAATCTCGATACGTCGTAGCCGGCCACATTCTTCATCACCTGGCCACCAAACTTCAGCACATCACCCTTGCCATCAATGACATGCATGCCCAGAACAAAATCCCGAACACCGCCAACGAAGGGTCGACCGGGACCTGATAGCGCGGTTGCCACCGCACCGCCCAGCGTTGCACCCACACCATGGCGCGGTGGTTCGAATGCCAACATCTGTCCACGCTCGGCCAGCGTCTGCTCCAATGTGCTCAAAGGTGTCCCTGTCCGCGCCGTCAGCACCAGTTCGGCCGGATCGTAATCCACAATCCCGGTATGACCGCGCGTGCACAGCGTTTGTCCTTCCGCCAGCGCCGATACGGCATTTCCGTACCAGGTTTTGGTGCCACCCCCAGTGATCAGGCGTGGTTTTTCAGCCGCTGCAGCATCACGGATCTGTGTCACAAAATCAGTCGTTAAATCAGTCATCGCCGTGAGTCCGGATTAGAAACGCGGAAGATCCGCATGAGGCATCTGCCCGTGGTGAACATGCATACGGCCATACTCGGCACACCGGTGCAGCGTGGGAATTGCCTTATCCGGATTCAATAGCCGCGCCGGATCAAACGCCGCTTTGACCCCGAAGAAAGCATCGCGCTCCTCGGCATTGAACTGCACGCACATGGTGTTGATCTTCTCGATGCCCACACCATGCTCACCCGTCACCGTGCCACCCAGCGCCACGCAGGCTTCGAGAATCTCGTTCCCGAAGTTTTCGGCACGGTGCCACTGATCCTGATCCGAACCATCAAACAGAATCAACGGATGCATATTGCCGTCACCCGCATGAAACACGTTCATGCAACGTAGGCCATAGCGCCCTTCCATTTCCTTGATCTGGTTGAGCAGCGTCGCGATGTGCTTCTTCGGAATCGTGCCATCCATACAGTAGTAATCCGGCGAGATGCGTCCAGCCGCAGGGAAGGCGTTCTTGCGACCACTCCAGAACACCATACGCTCGGCTTCACTGTCCGACACCTGGATGCGCGTTGCACCCGATTGGCGCAAGACCGAACTCATGCGTTCGATCTCTTCCGCCACCTCTTCCGCCGTGCCATCCGACTCGCACAAAAGAATCGCTTCGGCATCCAGATCATAGCCAGCGTGTACGAACTCTTCCACCGCCCGCGTGGCTGGCTTATCCATCATCTCCAGACCCGCCGGAATCAGCCCGGCAGCGATCACATCGGCCACCGCATTACCTGCCTTGGTCATGTCATCAAAACTGGCCATGATGACACGCGCTACCGGTGGCTTAGGCACCAGGCGAACGGTCACCTCGGTCACCACCGCCAGCATGCCTTCGCTACCAATCATCACCCCTAGCAGATCTAGGCCGGGCGCATCCAGACCATCCGTCCCGAATTCAACAATGTCGCCCCCCATCAGCACCGCTCGAACCTTGATCACGTTATTGACGGTCAGTCCGTATTTCAGGCAGTGCACACCCCCCGAGTTCTCAGCCACATTACCGCCAATTGAGCAGGCGATCTGGCTGGAGGGGTCTGGCGCGTAGTACAGATCAAAAGGGGCCGCCGCCTCGGAAATCGCCAGATTACGCACCCCCGGTTGGAGCCTGGCCCGCCGACTTAACGGATCAATATCCAGAATACGGTTCATTTTTGCCGTAGAAAGCACAATGCCTTCGGCCATCGGCATCGCCCCACCCGACAAACCCGTGCCGGCACCGCGGGGCACCACCGGGATCGCATGTGCAAGACAGAGGCGGAGCACCTCTTGGACCTGTGCCTCGGTCTCGGGCAAAGCCACGGCCAGAGGTAACTGGCGGTAAGCCGCCAGACCATCACATTCGTAAGGCGCCGTATCTTCCCGCTTCCAGAGTAGATTTGCCGCGGGCAAGACAGCTTTCAGAGCCTCGATCAGGCGTTGTTGCGCATCGTTCATAAGCCCCTGCAACGCAAAGTTGGTATGAAATTCATTATAGAAATGATCCGCCAACCGCGACATGAATGATTTTGTAGGTAGGCATGAGGAAAATTCACGCCATGCCCTTTGGACGAGAAGCGCTTCTAGCCCGGGTTAGCCTGTATTTCTCAAGGCTGCCGCAATACCGTTGATACTCAAGTGAATTCCGCGCTGTACCTTCTCGCCAACTTGCCCCAAGCGATAGCGGCGGATTAGCTCCAGCTGCAGATGATGCAAAGGGTCAATATAGGGAAAGCGGTGCCGGATGGATCGTGCCAACCCCGGGTTGGCCGCCAGGCGGTGCTTCTCGCCCGTAATCTGCACCAGTGCATCCACCGTCAGCTGCCATTCGGCTTCAATTGCCGCGAAGATCTTCTTTCGTAGGCGCTTATCCGGCACCAGTTCGGCATAGCGGGAACCCAGTGCCAGGTCGCTTTTGGCCAACACCATATCGATATTGGAAAGCAGCGTCCGGAAAAACGGCCACGCCTTATACATATGTTGCAATTGCGCCAGGCGCGCTTTTCGCCCAGCGGTGGTCGCATGATCACCCGTCAGAAATTCGGCCACCGCCGAACCAAAGCCATACCATCCCGGCAACGTCAGGCGGCACTGCCCCCAGCTGAAGCCCCAGGGAATGGCGCGCAAATCCTCGATCTGCTCCAGCGCCTTGCGGGACGCAGGGCGCGACCCGATATTCAGCTGTGCCAGCTCTTTGAGCGGGGTAGCCGCAAAGAAGTAGTCGGTAAAACCAGCCGTGCCATACACCAGCTGCCGATAAGCTGTTGTGCTAGAAGCCGATAACGCTTCGGCCACCGCATGAAAGGTTGCCGGGGCCGTTTTGGTGGGCTGCAGCAATGTTGCCTCCAGCGTTGCCGCAACCAGGGTTTCCAGATTGCGACGACCAATCTCGGGATTCGCATACTTGGAAGCGATGACCTCGCCCTGCTCCGTCAGACGGATCTGACCACGCACCGTACCGGGTGGTTGCGCCAGGATGGCCTCATAGCTCGGGCCACCGCCGCGACCCACCGTACCACCCCGTCCATGGAACATACGCAACTGAATATCATGGCTGTTAGCCAGCTGATCGAACAGTTGCACCAGGGCAATCTCTGCACGGTAGAGCTCCCAGTTACTGGTAAAGATACCGCCGTCCTTATTACTGTCACTGTAGCCGAGCATAATGTCCTGCTCACCGCCAGAGCGCCTGACGAGTGCCACAATGCCCGGCAAGGCATAAAAGTCGCGCATGATCGGTGTGGCATTGCGCAGATCGGCAATGGTTTCAAAGAGCGGCACCACAATCAGATCAACTTCGGCGCCCTGATCCAGCGTGCCACGCATCAGGCCGACTTCCTTGCAGAGCAGCAGTACTTCGAGGAGATCGCTCACACTCTCCGTATGGCTGATGATGTAATGACGAATCGCCATTCGCCCATAACGGTCAATCACCTGACGCGCCATCTGGAAAATGGCCAGCTCATCACGGCAATGCGCGGAATACCCGGCCGCTGGCACATGTAACGGCCGGACATCGTTCAATGCCGCCAGCAGACAGGTCTGCCGCGCCGACTCATCCAGCGCCAAGTAATCGTTACAGAGCCCCGACACCTTGAACAATTCGGCGACCACGGCCTCATGCTTGTCGGAGCTCTGACGCAAGTCAACGGTAGCCAGGTGAAAGCCGAACACATCCACCGCCCGTAATAACGGGTGCAATCGTTGCAACGCCAAGGCTTCAGCCCCCTGGGTCG
>JALRGK010000214.1 GCA_023253415.1 Rhodocyclaceae bacterium | reverse complement strand
TGGCAAGGTCGCCGTCGTTGCCGGTTACGGTGATGTCGGCAAGGGCTCGGCCCAAGCGCTGCGTGCTCTGTCGGCCCAGGTCTGGGTCACAGAGATCGATCCGATCTGCGCACTGCAAGCTGCGATGGAAGGCTACCGTGTAGTCACCATGGAATACGCTGCCGAACACGCGGACATCTTCGTCACCACGACTGGCAACTTCCACGTCATCACCCATGACCATATGGCCAAGATGAAGAACAACGCCATCGTGTGCAACATTGGCCACTTCGATAACGAAATCGACGTTGCTTCGCTGGAAAAATACCAGTGGGAAGAGATTAAGCCGCAGGTTGATCATGTGATTTTCCCGGACGGCAAGCGCATCATCCTGCTGGCCAAGGGCCGCCTGGTTAATCTGGGTTGTGGAACGGGCCATCCGTCCTACGTGATGTCGTCGTCGTTCGCCAACCAGACCATTGCCCAAATTGAGCTGTGGACCGAGCGCGACACCAACAAGTACCCGATCGGTGTTTACACCTTGCCGAAGCATCTGGATGAAAAGGTGGCCCGCCTGCAGTTGAAAACACTGAACGCGCAGCTCACTGAACTCACCGATCAGCAAGCCGCGTATATTGGCGTTAGCAAAAACGGTCCCTATAAGCCGGAACACTACCGCTACTAATACAAGGAAACTTTCACCATGAAACTGCTGTTGACCTGGGCTCTGAATGCCGTCGCACTGTTGCTCGTACCATACATTGTGCCGGGCATTCAGATCGAGAGCTTCGGCTCCGCACTCATTGCCGTGGTTATTCTCGGCCTGGTCAACGCAGTCATCCGCCCGATCTTCATCCTGCTGACACTACCGGTGACCCTGCTCACGCTCGGTCTGTTCCTGTTCGTGATCAACGCGATGATGTTCTGGTGGGTGGGTGACATTCTCAGCGGTTTCCGAGTCGAGGGCTTCTTCTCGGCTCTCTTTGGCTCCATTGTTTACAGCATCGCCAGCTGGTTCCTCTCGTCGCTGACAGAGCAACCGCGCCCTGAACGCGTCTAACGCAATCGTTCACCTCCCCGGATTTCTGCATGATTCAACCCGCCATCGAACTCTCCGTCGAATACTTCCCGCCACAAACGCCGGAGGGCCTAGACAAGCTGCGCATCGTCCGCGAAAAACTCGCTGTGCTCGAGCCCGCGTTCTGCTCGGTCACCTACGGTGCCGGCGGCTCGACCCGCGAACGCACCTTCACGGTCGTCAAGGAGATGGTGGATGAAGGCATCGATGCCGCACCGCATCTCTCGTGCATCGGTTCAACGCGTGACAGCATCCGCGAGATCCTGGAGGAGTATCTTGAGCTTGGCATCCGCCGTATCGTGGCATTGCGCGGCGACTTGCCCTCCGGCATGGCCGAAGCCGGTGAATTTCGCTACGCCAACGAGCTGGTCGAATTCATCCGAGAAACCTCGGGTGATCACTTTCACATCGAAGTGGCTGCCTATCCGGAGTGGCACCCCCAAGCCCGGTCACCGGCAGACGATCTGCGCGCTTTCGTCACCAAAATGAATGCGGGTGCCGATTCGGCAATCACGCAATACTTTTTTAACGCCGATGCCTATTTCAATTTCGTCGACGCAGCACGTAACGCCGGTGTGACCCAGCCCATTGTGCCGGGTATCATGCCGATCAGCGGCTTTACCAAGCTGGCACGTTTTTCCGACGCCTGCGGCGCGGAAATCCCGCGCTGGATGCGTCGAACACTGGAAAGCTATGGGGACGATACCGACAGCATCAAGGCCTTCGGCCTCGATGTCATTACCGACCTTTGTGAACAGCTCATTGAAGGCGGTGCACCGGGTCTGCACTTCTACACGATGAACCAGTCGGCGCTGACGCTGGAAATTTGCCGCCGTCTCGGGATCTAATCACCTGATTATTCTGACTGAATACACATCATTCTATTTTTTGAGCCTCTAGGGACAACCCGGTTTTTTTGTTTTAAACTACCGGAACAGTTAACCCTCTCGTGAACTGTCCGGTTTCGCGTATTTAGTATCTATCGTATTTATTTTCAGGAGACATAAAACATGAAAAGCATGCTGATCGTTGCTGCTGCTGTAAGCGCCCTGTTTGCCCAGAACGCCATGGCCTCAGACCCCGCCAAACTGGCCCAGACCAAGGGCTGCATGGCCTGCCACCAGATTGACAAAAAGGTTGTCGGCCCGTCGTATAAGGATGTTGCCAAGAAGTATGCTGGCCAAGGTGATGCCGCTGACAAGCTGGCCACCAAGATCCAGAAGGGTGGTGCGGGTGTTTGGGGTAGCGTTCCGATGCCCCCGAACAACGTAACTCCGGCCGAAGCCAAAGAGCTCGCCACTTGGGTTCTGGCACAGAAGTAATCGGTTTATACCGATCGCCAAAAACCGACCTCACGGGGTCGGTTTTTTTATGTAAAAATGACAAAAACTTTCCGGAGCTCATCATGACCCTATTTGCCCGTCACGCCCTGTCGCTCACCGCCCTGGCCATCGGCACGCTCGGACTTTCGGCCTGTGGCAACAAAGACGCTGCCCCCGCCGCTGGCGCAGAGGTGACCATCAAGATTGGACACGCCGCGCCGCTGACAGGTCCCCAGGCGCACCTGGGCAAAGATAATGAAAATGGTGCCGTGATGGCGATTGACGAACTGAACAGCCGTGGCCTCAGCATCGGTGGCAACAAAGTGAAGTTCGTTCTGATCTCCGAAGATGACCAAGCTGACCCGAAAGCTGGCACGACGGTGGCTCAGAATTTCGTCGACAAGAAAGTCAACGGCGTCATCGGCCACCTGAACTCTGGCACTACCATCCCGGCCTCACGCATCTACGCCGATGCCGGCATCCCGCAGATTTCAGGATCCGCCACGAACCCCACCTACACACAACAGGGCTTCAAGACCGCGTTTCGCGTTTTCGCCAATGACGTCCACCAAGGCCAGGCACTGGCCCAGTTTGCGACACAAGGCCTGAAAGCCAAGACGATTGCTATTGTCGATGACCGTACGGCCTACGGCCAGGGTCTGGCTGATGAATTCAAGAAAGCGGCCGAAGCAGGTGGTGCCAAAATCGTTGCCCAGGAATTCACCACCGATAAGGCTACCGACTTCAAGGCGATCCTGACCAAGATCAAGGCTTCGAACCCCGATGTGCTGTTCTTTAGCGCCATGGATGCTCAAGGCGGACCGGCGCTAAAGCAGGCGCGTGAGCTCGGCCTGAAGTCAGCCTTCCTGATTGGTGATGGTGGTTGCACCCCCGAGTTCATCAAACTGGCAGGTAACGCCGCAGAAGGCCAGTACTGCTCACTGCCCGGCGTACCGCTGGAAAAAATGCCGGGTGGTACGGTCTTCAAAGACAAGTATCAGAAGCGTTACAACCAGCAGATTCAGCTGTATGCCCCTTACGTCTACGATGCTGTAATGGTAATGGCCGACTCGATGCAACGTGCCAACTCGGCCGACCCGGCCAAGTACCTGCCTGAAATCGGAAAAACTCAATACCAGGGCGTGACCGCCAAAGTCGTCTTTGATGCCAAGGGTGACCTGGCCAGCCCGGCGGTATCGATTTACCAGGACAAGGGTGGCAATTGGACCTACGTTGAAACCGTCGGTGCAGCCGCAGATACACCCGCACCCGCTACCAAGAAGTGAGGTTCTGGCTAAAACAAACTGCCCGCCCCTTTGGTCGGGCAGTTTTTTAATTGCCACCACTCACCATGGATATTTTTCTCCAGCAGATCATTAATGGCCTGGTGCTCGGCAGCATCTATGCGCTGGTGGCACTGGGCTACACGATGGTCTATGGCATTCTCGGCCTCATCAACTTCGCCCATGGTGAAGTGGTCATGGTGGGGGCACTCGTCAGCTATAGCGTTATGACGGTGCTGCTACCGAGCGGCATGCCGCCTGTATTGTTAGCCTTGCTTTCTGTTCTCGTGGCTGCGCCAGTTTGTATGGCGCTGGCCTGGGCCATCGAGCGTTACGCCTACCGGCCACTACGCCACGCACCGAAACTGACGCCATTGATCAGTGCCATTGGCGTTTCTATCCTGTTACAGAACCTGGCCATGATGATCTGGGGCCGCGGCTATCACGCCTTTCCGGACATTCTGCCCACCATCAATTACGACATTGCCGGCGCGCATCTCAGTCTGCTGCAGGCCGTCACTGTCGCACTGGCCGGCATCACGATGGCCATCCTGGCCTGGATGATCCAGCGTACATCACTCGGTCAGGCCATGCGCGCCACAGCAGAGAACCCGGCCATTGCCGAACTGATGGGCATACCCGTTAACCGTATCATCACGATTACTTTTGTCATTGGTGCTGCTCTGGCCGCCCTGGCCGGTCTGATGGTTGGCGCCAACTATTCGGTTGCTCATTACTATATGGGCTTCATGCTCGGCCTCAAAGCGTTTACCGCGGCCGTACTCGGCGGTATCGGTAACATCACCGGTGCCATGCTCGGCGGACTATTACTCGGTCTGATCGAGTCGCTGGGTGCCGGCTATATCGAAGATATTACCGGCGGCTTCCTCGGTTCGAACTATCAGGACATCTTTGCCTTTATGGTGCTCATCATCGTGCTCGTCCTCCGCCCCGGCGGCCTGATGGGTGAACGTGTCTCAGAGCGAGCGTAAACACCATGAAACTCGCTGCCCGTTTCTTGACACGGATCACACAACGACATGATGATCGTATTCACTGGATCGTCTGGGCGCTGCTCGGTCTGCTGCTAGCGGCCATGCCCTGGTTGGTTGCTGCGGGCTTTGGCAATACCTGGCTGCGCATCCTCAACTTTGCGCTGCTCTATGTGATGCTGGCGCTTGGTCTCAATATCGTCGTCGGTTTCGCCGGTCTGCTCGACATGGGCTATATCGCCTTCTATGCGGTCGGCGCCTATCTCTGGGCGCTCTTGGCCAGTCCCCAGTTCGGATTGCACTGGCCCCTATGGGCGGTTCTGCCGCTAGGCGCCGGCATTGCTGGCCTCTTCGGCATGCTGCTAGGTGCCCCAACACTCAAACTTCGTGGCGACTATCTGGCGATCGTGACACTCGGGTTTGGCGAAATCATCCGCATCTTCCTCAACAACCTCAATACCCCCGTCAATATCACGAATGGCCCGCAAGGGATCTCTGCCATTGATCCTGTGCATTTTGGCAGCGTGTCTTTGGCACGCGCTATCGACCTCGGCTTCCTGCAGATACCCTCGTTGGTAGCTTATTACTACCTGTTCCTCGTTGCGGCACTACTCATCATTGGTATTGCACTGCGCCTGGAACGCTCCCGCGTAGGACGCGCCTGGGCCGCCATCCGCGAGGACGAAGTCGCTGCAAAAGCCTGCGGCATCAACACCCGCAATGTCAAACTACTGGCCTTTGCCATGGGTGCCACCTTCGGGGGTGTTGCAGGCGGCCTGTTTGCCGGCTTCCAGCAATTTGTCAGCCCTGAATCCTTCGGGCTGCTCGAATCCGTCATGGTGCTCTGCATGGTCGTCCTCGGTGGCATGGGGCATATTCCCGGCGTGATCTTTGGTGCCCTGCTCCTCACCGTACTCCCTGAATTTTTCCGGCAAATAGCCGGGCCGGTTCAGCAAAGCCTGTTCGGCAGCGTGCTGATCGATCCGGAAAGCCTGCGCATGCTGCTATTCGGGCTGGCCCTGGTACTCGTGATGCGTTACCGCCCCAGCGGCCTTTGGCCATCGCCGCAGCGCCGTCGCGAAATCGACGATGTCAAACGCGCCGACGCGCCGGCCGATGTGCCGGTCAGCCCGATGTGAGGCCCCGGATGACACCTGTTCTGCTTCGCGCCGAAAATATCAGCAAGTCCTTTGGCGGCATTCAAGCCCTCAAAGATGTCTCGCTAACACTGAATGCCGGTGAGATCTACGGCCTCATCGGTCCTAATGGCGCGGGCAAAACCACGCTCTTCAACTGCCTGACCGGCCTTTATATTCCGGACAGTGGTCAGTTCATGTTCAACGATGCGCCGCTGATCAGCAATGCACCGGATAAAACCGTGCGCCAGGGCATTGCCCGGACCTTCCAGAACATACGGCTATTCGCCAACATGACCGCCCTGGAAAATGTCATGGTGGGTCGTCATGCCCGATTACGCAGCAATATCTTCAGTGACATTGTGCGCACACCTTTTAACCGACGCGAAGAACAGGCCACCGAAGATATGGCCTTGCAACTTTTGCACTACGTCGGCATCTCCGGCCGCGCCCATGATCTAGCCAAGCACTTGTCCTATGGTGACCAGCGCCGTCTTGAAATTGCCCGCGCGCTCGCCACCAACCCCAAACTCCTGTGCCTGGATGAACCCGCCGCCGGCATGAATGCCAGCGAAACCACCGGACTGCGTCAACTCATCGAAATGATTCGCGCCGACGGCATCAGCATCCTACTGATCGAGCACGACGTACAACTTGTCATGGGCTTATGCGACCGGGTTGCCGTGCTGGATTACGGTGCACTGATCTGTGAAGATATACCGGCCGTCGTACAGAAGCATCCTCGCGTCATCGCAGCCTACCTGGGGAGCGGCGCTTATGCTTGAAGTGCGAGATTTACGCTTACAGTATGGCGGTATCCAGGCCGTCAAAGGCATCAGTTTCGATGTCGCCCAAGGCGAACTGGTAGCCCTCATTGGTGCCAACGGCGCTGGCAAAACCAGCACCCTTAAAGCGCTGGCCCGCATGTTGCCTCAGGCCACCGGCAAAGTTTGTCTCAACCCGGCCAACCAACCCGCCGTCGACCTGATGCAACTGCCCGCTCACGAGCTGATTGCCCAGGGTGTTGCTTTGGTTCCAGAAGGACGCGGTGTTTTCTCGAGACAGACCGTCCTCGAAAATCTGCAACTGGGTGCTTTCCGCGTTAAAGATCGTCAACTGGTACAGCAGCGCCTGGAAGATCTACTCGAACGATTACCGCGTCTGAAAGAGCGCGCTTCCCAATTAGCGGGCACGCTCTCGGGTGGCGAACAACAGATGCTGGCCATTGCCCGTGCACTCATGTCAGGCCCGCAGCTCATGCTGCTCGATGAACCCTCTATGGGCCTCGCGCCCATCATGGTGGACCGTATCTTCGAACTGATCACCAGCGCCCGCGATAGCGGCGTCAGTATCCTGCTCGTCGAACAAAATGCCCGCCTTGCACTCAAAGTCAGCCGCCGGGCTTACGTGCTTGAATCCGGCCGAATCACCCTCACCGGCAACTCGACGGATCTATTGCAGGATGATCGGGTGCGTGCGGCATATCTGGGTGAAGTCATCCCATGATAGACGTAACAAAACAACAACGGCACCCGAAGGTGCCGTTGTTGTTTTCGGGAATGAACCCTGATTACTTCTTGGCCGGTGCTACGAAGCCAATGGCCATGTCCTGAACATACTCAACCAGAACTTCGTCGCCAACCTTGAAGTTCTCGAGGCCCAGAACAGCCTTGTCGACCTTGACCTTCAGGGTCTTGCCGTCCGGCGTGGTCAGCTCGGCAGTGCGTGCCTTGGCATCGATGCTCTTGATCTTGGCGGTGGCATAGATGGTGTCGATTTCTTCAGCAAATGGCTTCTTGTTGGCTTGATCCTGAACCTTCACGGTACGCGTGGCCGACACGCCAGGCTGGGTGCCCTTCGGTGCAGCAACCAGACCCACGGCGACCGCTTGAGCATATTCAACAACGAAGATATCACCCTTCTTGATCTTGCCGAAGTTTGGTACATCCTTGCCCACCTTCATCGGAGCCAGCTGACCCTGGTCGTTCTTAAGAACTACCGTGCGATTCTTGGCATCCACCGAGTCAACCGTAGCGGTCAGCACAGTGACTTCAGCAGCAACCGGCACCACCTGACCCGATTTGGCGGCGGCAGCAGGCTTGGCAGCCGGAGCAGCAGTTTGAGCTTGAGCGGTGATGCCAGCGGTAGCCAGCAGAGCGGCGATGAGCAGCGATTTTTTCATGGAGTTCTCCAGAGGGTAAGTTGAATGCAGAATTGGAATTCGCTTAAGCGTTTTGTGATGATAGCAGGGCTTCGAGCAACTTGCTGTGAATTCCCTGGAAGCCACCGTTGCTCATGACCAGAATATGATCACCCGCCTGGGCTCTACTTACAATTGCTTTCAGCATGGCGTCAAAATCGTCGTGTACTTCGGCGCGATCCGTCATGGGGGCCAGCGCTGCGGCAGCATCCCAGCCTAGGTTGGCACCATAACAATAGACATGATCGCAATCTGCCAGACTGGCCGGTAGCTGATCTTTCATGACACCCAGCTTCATGGTGTTGGAGCGTGGCTCGATCACCGCAAGAATCCGGGCATTGCCGACCCTGCGGCGCAAACCGGCCACCGTAGTTGCGATGGCCGTGGGGTGATGGGCAAAGTCGTCGTACACGGTCACACCGCGTTCAACGCCGCGCACTTCCATACGACGCTTCACGTTCTCGAATCGCGAGAGTGCATCCAGACCTTTATCCAGCGGCACACCGGCGTGGCGCGCGGCCAGCATGGCGGCCAGTGCGTTCATACGATTGTGATCCCCCGTCAGCGCCCAGGTGATGTCACCCACCACGGTATCGCCTTCACGCACCGTCATACGGCCGGTGGCATCATCGCCATCCACGGTGAAA
>JALRGK010000189.1 GCA_023253415.1 Rhodocyclaceae bacterium | reverse complement strand
GAAGAAGTGTCTGCGTTAATTCGGGGGCGTTACGGTATGGAGCTGCCAGAAAGAGTGGCCGGTAGCCCGGCCTTGGAAGGGTTTATACCCGGAAACGGGTGCGAGTGTCCGTGTTGACATCCTCCCCCACCTTAGCGCTTCGCGTCACAGGAGGGGGATTCCCATTACTGGGTGATAGCTGCTCGCGCAGTACCGGGTTCCTGCTTCATCGGGCGGCCTGATTGCACCACGCCTCCACAGGCTAAAACGGCGTGTCCCGCCGCTAAAATATTGCGAGCGCCGTTCACATCGGCGTTCGCCTCATAACCACACGCAGCGCATTTAAACTGGCTTTGCGTCTGGCGGTTATCCTTCGCAGTATGCCCACAACAGGCGCACTGCTGGCTGGTGTAGGCCGGGTTTATCGCCAACACCTGACCACCTCGCCATGCCTGCTTGTATTCGAGCTGGCGGCGCAGCTCAAACCAGCCCTGATCTAATATCGAACGATTCAGCCCTGATTTTGCCCGGACGTTGCGCCCCGGCTGGCTGGTCGTGCCCGCTGCTGATTTTGACATGCTGGCAACCTTCAAATCCTCAATGACGATCATCGCGTGGTTTTTGCTGATAGTCGTTGTGACCTTGTGAAGGTAATCGCGGCGGGTGTTGGCGATATGTGAGTGCAGCCGCTGGATCTTGGCTTTTTGTTTCTTCCAGTTGCTGCTGAACTTTACCTTTTTGCTCAACTGGCGTTGGAGCCTTGCCAGCTTGGTCTGATTGGTTTTGAAGCTGTTGACGGGCTCAAACACCGTGCCATCTGACAGGGTTGCGAGCTTGGCGATCCCCGCATCCAGCCCGACCATTGAGCCGGAGGGGTGAATTGGCTCAAGCGTCTCCTGCTCGACCTGAAAGGAGATATACCAGTGCCCGGCTGCTTGGCTGACGGTCGCGTTTTTAATTTTCCCTTCAACTGGCTGGGACTGACGGAACTTGACCCACGCCAGCCCGGCAGGCAGCTTCACGCGACCCTTTTCAAGGCGGCAATACTTGTCGAAGTTGACGAACCGGATAGCGTCGCGGTTGTCGCTTTTTTTCTTGAATACGGGTGCCTTGGCGGCGAGTTTCTTATCAAAGCAGCGCATCCACGCGCCATGCAAATCCTTGAGCTTCTGCTGGAGGTTGTCGGTATATGCCTCGGCCAGAAAGGCCATTTCTGGGTCTTTCTTCCAACTGGTGAGCATCCTGTTCAGCTCAAAGGCAGAAGGCAGTTTTTCGCCAGCATCCAGAATGCGTTTGGTTTCTGCCAGCCCGTGATTCCAGACATAACGAGCACAACCGCCCAACTGGCGCAGGCGTTGCGCTTGTTGTTCGGTCGGTTCGAGTCGGAATTTGTAGGCTTTCAGAATTTGCATTTAGCGCTCAGTGTGTAGCATTATTGCCATATCTATTAAGCCCGATTGAGTGACAGAATGCAATTCACTAAAATTAATAAATCACGCCATGCGGCCTACGCTTTGCACGTACATTTGGTGTTTATCACCAAGTATCGAAAGCCGATACTGGGGGATCTGCATCACGCTTCATTCGGTCAGTGTGCGGCAGAGGTTTGCAGAGATTTTGGTGCGGAACTGAAAGAGTGTGACGGAGAGGCTGATCATGTTCACATGCTGATAGAGTACGCGCCAACGGTGCAGCTATCGGTACTGGTGAACTCGTTAAAGGCGGTCACATCAAGGCGACTGCGTAATGAATTTCTGGACTTGAGAGGTGCTTACAGCAAACCCGTACTCTGGTCACGCTCTTACTTTGCGGGCTCTTGCGGCGGAGCACCGTTGGAGGTGATCAAGCAATACATTCAAAACCAGCGGGGCTGACGCCCCGGCGAAATTCCCCTCCCACCTACGTCGGAGGGAGTCCCCTTTCGCATTTAAGATGGATGGGGATGATGCCGAGCGCCTTCCTGTCTTCGGTGCAGAGCATGATGCCG
>JALRGK010000158.1 GCA_023253415.1 Rhodocyclaceae bacterium | reverse complement strand
AGAGCCAGCACTTTGCGGCCTATGACCGCGTTGCGACTGATTTTGCCGCGTTGGTTGGTATCGATTCATGGCGTATCAATCCCTACTTTTCGACATGCGAAGACATTAACTTCCATGAACGTGTGGGCGAAGACTGCCTGGCAGCGCGCGTAGACGAACTGCTTAACCGGATTCGTCAAAAATATCGTGAGTACGACATCCAGGCCGATCCGTACGTGGTGGTGAAGGCCGATGCCGGCACCTACGGTATGGGTGTGATGACGGTGCGCGATGCCAGCGAGGTGATCGGCCTGAATCGCAAACAACGCAACAAGATGAGCGTGATCAAGGAAGGCATGGAGGTGTCGTCCGTGATTATTCAGGAAGGCGTGCCGACCCTGGAAAGCATTGGGGATGCTGTGGCCGAACCCGTGGTCTATATGATGGATCGCTTTGTCGTGGGAGGCTTCTACCGGGTGCATGAGGCCCGTGGCGTGGATGAAAATCTCAATGCGCCCGGTATGCGTTTTGTGCCATTGGCCTTTGAAACCGGCTGTAATCTGCCGGATTATGGTGCTAACCCGGATTCGCCGCCGAACCGTTTTTATGCCTATGGTGTGATTGCACGTCTGGCACTGATGGCTGCGTCTCTGGAGCTGGAAGCCACGGACCCTTTCGGAGCCTGATATCGTGATCCGGCAGCGCCCTACTCGCTGGTGGCTGGTGCTGTTCTGTTGGCTGCCGGCGCTTTGTCTGTTGACCGCTTGTGGCGATAAGAAGCCCGTCTACAGTGAGTCTTTCGTATTCGGTACCCGGGTGGAAGTGCAGGTGGCAGATGATGTGTCCGAAGCGCGGGCTCGCGAGGCGATTGCAGCTGTTCTGGCCGAGTTTGATCGCATGCATCGAACCTATCATGCCTGGCAGACCTCTGAACTGACGCAGTTGAATGATGCCCTGGCGGTGGGGCTGCGTGCCCGTGTCACGCCGGAAATGGCGTCATTGCTGGTGGAGGCGCAGCACTTTGCGAAGGACTCGGATGGTTTGTTTGATCCGGGTATCGGCCGTTTGATCGCGCTCTGGGGGTTTCATGCGGATAGCTATGTGGCGCAATTACCGGATGCTGCTGCGGTAGAAGCCTGGGTGAATCGGCACCCTTCCATCCGGCAGTTGCATATAGAGCAGGACGACACCGGTGGCTGGGTTCGCAGTCGTAACCCGCTTGTGGCACTGGATCTTGGTGGCTCATTAAAAGGGACGGCACTGGATCGGGCTGCAACGATTCTGAAAATGGCTGGCCTGAATAACGCACTTATCAATATTGGCGGCAATGTCATGGCACTGGGGAGCCGTTATGGCAAGCCCTGGCGGGTCGCGATTCAGGCACCCCGTTACGCCGGGCCGCTCGCGATTATTGAACTCAAAGATGGCGAGGCCACCGGCACATCGGGGGATTACCAGCGCTATTTCGAAGTAGATGGCCAGCGCTATCCGCATTTGCTGGATCCGCGCACGGGTTATCCGGCGCCCGGGGTCCAGTCAGTGACCATCGTGGTTGATGGGCCGGGGGCTGGCGTGCGTTCCGATGCCCTGACTAAGCCGCTTTTCATTGCGGGGCCCGATAGTTGGCATGATATGGCAAAACGCCTGGGTCTTCGGTCGGTACTGCATGTGGCTACCGATGGCGCGGTGACCGTGACGACTGAACTGGCTGACCGGCTGAAATTTGAGCCACATAATGGCAAACTGCCGAAAATCAGACGCATTTCCCCATAAAATCAGAATCTATGACAGAGAACTCCATAACAACACCGGTCGGTATTCTGCTTTTGACGCATGGTCGTCTGGGGGAAGCCCTGCTGGAATGCGCCCGCCATGTGATGTGTGGGCAGATCCCCGAACAATTGGCGATCCTTAGCGCGGGTCAGGACGAGCCTGTAGACGATGTGGAAAACCGGGCGCGCCAGTTACTCCTGACTTTGGACCAGGGTGCGGGCGTTTTAGTACTCACCGATCTTCTGGGAGCAACACCGGCTCGTGTCGCCACCCGTCTGATTGAGCCGGGCAGGGTCGAAGCCCTGTCGGGTGTAAGTCTGCCAATGTTACTGCGTGCCATTAATTACCGTGCTAAACCTTTGGCCGATGTGGCCAAGAAGGCACTTCTCGCGGGCACCGAATGCACGTTAGCCATGACGGCTGATGTGCCCCGTTAATTCTGATTGGATAGGATTGTCCATGACTACGTTGCGCCAAGATATCGAAATCATCAATAAGCTAGGTTTGCATGCCCGGGCTTCTGCCAAGTTCACTCAGCTGGCGGGTACCTTCCAGAGCGAGGTCTGGTTGGAGCGCAATGGTCGTCGGGTCAACGGTAAAAGTATTATGGGCGTGATGATGTTGGCCGCAGGTAAAGGGACGGTCGTGACGATCGAGACAACCGGGGATGATGCCGAGGCAGCGATGCAGGCATTGGTCGGTTTGATCAACGATTACTTCGGCGAAGGCGAGTAAGCGCATGAGCTTCACCCTCCACGGTCTTGGTGTATCCGGTGGTATTGCCATTGGGCAGGCACAGTTGCTGTCGCACGCCACCCTGGAGGTGTCGCATCTCACGCTGCCTGCTCGACAGCTTGAAAAAGAAGTGGCTCGTTTCGAGAAAGCGGTTGAGCGTGTCCGTGACGAGCTGGAAGAGTTACGCAGTGAAGTGGCCGAGTCGGCCGCGGAAATGCGCGCCTTTATTGATGTGCATACGCTGATCCTGCAGGACCCGGAACTGATTGATGGGCCGAAGTCGCTGATTCGTACGCGCGGCTGCAATGCCGAATGGGCGCTCGTACAGCAGATGGACGCGCTCGTGAAACAGTTCGATGCGTTTGACGATCCATACTTGCGCGAGCGCAAGGCGGACGTGATTCAGGTGGTCGAACGTATCATCAAGGAGCTGATGGGTCGCTCCGGCAAAATCGGCCGCTCGAGCAAAAGTACCAAGGGCGTCAAGGAAGAAGAGCAGATCATTGTGGCGCATGATTTGCCGCCATCGGATCTGATCAGTTTCAAGGAGCACCGTTTCGCTGCGTTTGTCACTGATGTGGGCGGCGCGACATCGCATACAGCCATTCTGGCCCGAAGCATGGCGATTCCGGCCGTGGTGGGTTTGCGTGGCGCGCGCGAAGTAATCAAAGATGGCGAGCTCCTGATTGTTGATGGTTTCCGCGGTGTCATCAT
>JALRGK010000141.1 GCA_023253415.1 Rhodocyclaceae bacterium | reverse complement strand
TTCACGCTACCGATCGCCCGTAGTGGTGCCCATGTGGTGGGTGTCGAAGGGAGCGACGCACTCGTCAAACGCGCTGCTGAAAATGCCGCACGCAATGATTTGAACGCAAACACCAGTTTCTTTGCCGCTAACCTGTTCCTGGATTGCCTGCCCGTCATGGAACGGTTGGGCTCGCTGGATCGTATGTTGATTGATCCACCTCGAGAAGGGGCGCTGGAACTGGTGAAAGCGCTCCCGGATGCAGAGCAGGTGCGTGGCAACGCCCCGCACACCATTGTGTATGTCTCGTGTAACCCGGCGACCCTGGCGCGCGATGCCGGGGTGCTGGTGAACGTAAAAGGCTATCGGCTGATGGGGGCGGGTATTGCCAACATGTTCCCGCATACGGCGCACGTTGAATCCATTGCGCTATTTCAACGTCCGTAATCCAGAGATCTACCAGCGATAAAACAAAACGCCCGGCAGTAGAAACTGCACGGGCGTTTGTTTGATCTCGGAAGCGCTGTAAAACTTAAGCGGCCACCTTGACGATCAGCTCTGCATTGTTCAGGTAAGCATTCGAGAAGATCTGGCGGGCTAGCTTGTAAGCAGCGCCATTCTTCGTTTTGAAGCGGGCGATTTCCTCGACAAACAGCTTGAGGGAGTCTGCCAGGCACTTCTTCATGCTGGTTTGATCCAGCAAGCCCAGATCGTAATCGCAAACGGCGGAATTACGAGCCAGGCCTTCAATTTCTTTCGACGTCATGTGCAGCGAGTGCTCCAGCTGGCGCACGACCAATTCTGTTGAAGCTTTCTTGCCCATTTGATAAACCTCGGTATGGTTGTTCAGTCCAGATTACAGACCGCGTAGGGCAAATAACGCAGGGTATGGAGAAAGCGTTGACAGAATCTGCAATAATTTTATAACTCATTGAATAGCAATAAAAAAGAGCCCCGCAGGGCTCTTTTTCCGAGAGCGATAGCGCGTTAATCGCGGTCGTTGCCCGTAAAGATCATCAGCAGATTAAGCAGGCTGACGAACAGGTTGTAAATGTCCAGATACACCGCCAGCGTCGCCGTGATGTAGTTGGTTTCCCCGCCGTTCACAATACGGCTCAGGTCAAACAGCAAGTAGCCAGTGAACAGCAGTGCGCCGATCGCCGAAATGGCAATCGCCATCGCCGGAATCGCCAGAAACATATTGGCCAACGATGCGATGATCAGCAGAATCAGGCCGGCAAACAGGAAATTGCCCATGAAGCTGAAGTCGCGTTTGCTGACACTGGTATACATGGCCAGCGAGAAGAAAATCGCTGCCGTGGCGCTACCGGCCATAGCGATCAGGGCACCGCCGTTAGTCATGCCCAGCGCTACGCTCAGGATTTGCGAGAGCATCACCCCCATGAAGAAGGTAAAACCCAGCAGCAGAAGCACGCCGGTGCCACTGTTCTGGTTGCGCTGAATACCCCACATAAAGCCAAAGGCAATGCCGAAGAAGAGCAGCGTGCCCATGATCGGGCTACCGGCCATCAGCATTGGCACGCCGGAACTAATGCCCACCACTGCGCCCAGCACGGTGGGGATGAGCGATAACGCCAGCAGCCAGTAAGTATTACGCAGTACTTGGTTGCGGGCAACGTTAATGGTAGTTCCGCCAAAAGACGGGGTCGAACGAATATCCATGGATCAGATTCCTTCAGGAAAACAGACACGTACTCTGCATATAGTAGCTGAAAAGCCGAAAATCAAGATTAACGACGGATTAAATGCTGTGGCGGGTGAGGGAGGGCGTTTCTACCCCGATGTTTTCTGCGGCATCATCCCAGCTCAGATATTCGCCACGTTCGGTGGACCAGTCCGCCAACACCCAGCGCTCAACATGAATCCCATCCACAATGTGGTCGTGGGTGGCCGGTCGATGGGTATGTCCGTGAATCAGGGTCGCATAGCCAAAACGGCGTGCTTCATCCTCAACAGTGGCCTCATCGACATCCGTAATCATCCGGGTCTGCGCTTCATCACGGCGCCCCTTGCTCCGCCAGCGAATCCAGGCGGCAATGCCCCGGCGCAGCCAATAGGGGAGGCGTAAAAATTTTGCCTGGTTCTCCGGAACGCGAACTTTTGCCCGAAACTCCTGGTACTTAATATCACTGGTGCAGTAGAGGTCTCCGTGAGACAGTACAAACTGCCACGTGGTAGTCGACAGCACGTAGGGATCATCCAGCCGGATCATGCCCAGTGATGCCAGCACCTGGTCACTCACCATGAAATCACGGTTGCCGGCCATGAAATAGACCTGAACGCCCGCCGATGTCGTGTCACGAAGCGCGGCAAAAACCGATTGATAGGCCTTGAGGTTCAGGTCTTCGTCACCCACCCAGGATTCAAAGATATCGCCCAGCAGATAGACAGCTTGGGCCTCCCGGCGGGCACGCTCCAGAAAACTCAGGAAGCGTGCCGTAATGGCCGGGGTGTCCGATGCCAGATGCACATCGGACGCAAAGAAAATCATTTAACGGTAACCGACTGGATGACCACGTCTTCCTTGGGTACATCCTGGTGGAAACCGCTGGTGCCGGTCTTCACGCCTTTGATCTTGTTAACCACATCCATGCCGTCGGTCACTTTGCCAAACACGGCATAGCCCCAACCCTGAGGCGATTCGCTCTTGAAATTGAGAAAATCGTTATCGGCCACATTGATGAAGAACTGGGCAGTTGCCGAATGCGGGTCGTTGGTACGAGCCATGGCAATCGTGCCGGTCGTGTTTTTCAGGCCATTATTCGCTTCATTCTTGATCTGTGCCTTGGTCGGCTTTTGCTTCATGCCCGGCTCGAAGCCGCCGCCTTGAATCATGAACCCGTTGATTACACGGTGAAAAACCGTATTGTTGTAGAAACCCTCGTTGGCATAGCTCAGAAAGTTTTCAACAGTTTTCGGAGCGTGCTCATCGTCCAGCTCAATCGTAATTGGACCGTGGTTGGTATTCAGAATAACGGTTTGCATGTGGGTTTTCTCCTGTGGAGCCTAGGGCTCGTGCTATATTCCAAGGCGCATTTTATCCGTATTTCTCCTGCTTTTCCCCTGCATCTCCCATTTGTCTCTGTCTGTCATGGTCTCGATCTATAACACCCTCGCTCGTGAAAAAACTCCGTTGCAGCCGATTCATCCGGGGCAGGTGCGTATGTACGTTTGCGGGATGACCGTTTACGACTTCTGTCACCTGGGCCATGCCCGGGTCATGGTCGTGTTCGATATGGTCTACCGCTGGCTGATGGCCCAGGGTTATCAGGTCGAGTACGTGCGCAACATTACCGATATCGACGACAAAATCATTAACCGCGCCAACGAGCGTGGTGAAACCATTCAGCAGCTGACGGATCGTTACATTGCTGCCATGCACGAAGACAGCGATGCCCTCGGCGTGCTTCGACCGACCAAAGAACCCCGCGCCACCGAATACGTGCAGGAAATGCTCGACCTCATCGGTACGCTGGAAGACAAAGGCCTGGCCTATCAGGGCGGCGACGGCGACGTCAACTTCGCCGTGCGCAAGTTCCCCGGTTACGGCAAACTCTCCGGTAAATCGCTCGACGATCTGCGTGCCGGCGAGCGTGTGGCCGTGGCCGGCGCCAAGGAAGACCCGCTCGACTTTGTATTGTGGAAGCACGCCAAAGCCGGTGAACCCGCTTGGTCATCACCCTGGGGCGACGGTCGCCCGGGCTGGCACATCGAGTGTTCGGCCATGAGCAGCGCTTTGCTAGGCCATCATTTTGACATCCACGGTGGTGGTGCCGATTTGCAGTTTCCGCATCACGAGAACGAAATCGCTCAGTCCGAAGGCGCCCATGGCGGCACCTTTGCCAACATCTGGATGCACAACGGTTTTATCCGCGTCGAGAAAGACGGCATCGAAGAAAAGATGTCCAAGTCGCTTGGCAACTTCTTCACCATCCGTGATGTACTCAAAGTTTACGATCCAGAAATCATCCGCTTCTTCATTCTGCGGGCGCAGTACCGTAGCCCCTTGAATTACTCGACAGCGCATCTGGATGACGCCGCAAATTCATTGGAACGCTTGTACACCGCCTTACGCAATGTGCCTGCCGTTGATGCGGCCGTGGATTGGAATAGCCCATACGGCCAGAAGTTTGTCGCCGCTATGAACGACGACTTCAATACCCCAGAAGCCATGGCGGTGTTGTTCGAGCTGGCACAAGCCGTGAATCGGGATCAATGCGCCAAGTTGGCGGGTCAGCTCAAAGCCCTGGCCGGTGTGCTCGGTTTGCTTCAGCGTGCCCCAGAAGCATTCCTGCAACGCTCGACCGGTGCCGACGCCGATAGCCTGACCCCAGAGGAAATCGAGGCGCGTATCCAGGAACGTCTGGATGCGCGTAAGGCTAAAGACTTCGCCACAGCGGATCGCGTCCGTAAAGAACTGCTGGAAGCCGGCGTCGTCCTGGAAGATACGCCGCAAGGTACCATTTGGCGTCGTGCCTGATCAGCAGCAAGTCATAGCGCAAGCCACATTGGCGCGTAACGAACGCGCCATGTTGCTTATATTGGCGGGTATCCAGTTCTGTCATGTGCTGGATTTCATGATCATGATGCCGCTGGGCCCGTTTCTCATTAACGCGTTCAGCATCTCCACCCATGAGTTTGCGTTGCTAGTCGCCAGCTACAGTTTTAGTGCGGCAGTGGCCGGTTTGTTGATGGCCCCCGTCGTGGATCGTTTCGAACGCAAACGCTTTCTCTTGGGCATCTTTGTTGCCTTTGCCATTGCCACATTGTTGTGTGCGTTATCCCCCGGATTCACCACCCTCTTGATCGCTCGTGGCCTCGCCGGCATCTTCGGCGGCATGATGGGTGCCATGGTGCATACCATGGTGGCCGATGCTATTCCCTTTGAGCGCCGTGCCAAAGCCACGAGTTATGTCGCAACGGCCTTTTCTGTCTCTAGTATTGCCGGGGTGCCGCTCTCGTTATTGATGGCTGATGCACTGAGCTGGCAGGCCCCGTTTCTGTTTATTGCTTTGCTGAGTGCGGCGCTGATCTGGTTTGGCGATAAATCCCTCCCCGAGTTTCACGGCCATCTGAATGCGCGTGAGGACGGGCGTGCTATTCGGCAGATGGTCTCCGTGGCCCTAGAGCCGAATCACCTCAAAGCTATGTTGTTGACGGGTCTGGTGATCTTTGGTGGCTTCACCGTCATTCCCTACATCACACTGTATGCCATTGCTAACGTGGGTATTGCGGGTGACCAGATTCCACTGATTTACTTTCTGGGCGGTGCTGCGACGCTCATCACCGCGCGACTCATCGGCGCGCTGGCAGACCGGTTCGGTAAAGTAGTCATGTTTCGCCTGGTGGCCATTGGCGCATGTGTGCCCGTCTTACTCGTCACCAACATTGGCGCAATAAGCCTGAGTGGCTGGCTGGTCATTACCACGCTATTTTTTATTCTGGTCTCTGGCCGTATGGTGCCTTTGCTGGCTATTGTCGGCGCGGCGGTTAAACCGCAGGAGCGGGGCACCTTTCTGTCTCTCAACGCCACCGTGCTATCTATGGCTATGGGCCTGGCCAGCATGGTCGGTGGCTTATTCATTACCCAAACGCCAGACGGGTTGATCCGTGGCTATGGCTGGGTGGGTCTGGTCGCTGCCAGCTTTAATCTGATGGCAGCTTTGTGGGTGAGTCATATCAAAATTCGGGACTGATGACCCACCCGGTGTTGATGCACTAGCTGCTAAAGAAGTTCTTCAGCTTCTGCTGCCAGCCGCCTTCTTGGGGCGAGTGGTGCTCGCCCAGGCTTTCCTGGAACTTGCGGAGTAGTTCCTTCTGCTCGCTATTCAGGTTGACCGGGGTTTCTACGACGACGTGCACGTAGAGGTTGCCGGCGGCGCCGCTGCGCATGCCGGTGACGCCCTTGCCGCGCAGACGAAAAATTTTGCCGGTCTGGGTTTCTTCGGGGATGCGCAGGCTGGCGGTGCCGTCGAGCGTGGGGACGTCGATGTCGCCGCCGAGTGCGGCGATGGTCATGCTGATGGGAATTTCGCAGTGCAGATCGTCGCCGTCACGTGTGAAGAGTTCGTGCTGGCGCAGGCTGATCTGTACGTACAAGTCGCCCGAGGGACCACCGTTGACGCCGGCTTCGCCTTCGCCCGATAGGCGGATACGGTCACCATCATTAACCCCGGCCGGGATCTTGATTTCCAGGGTTTTGTTTTCGCGTTTGCGGCCGCGGCCGTGGCAGTCGGTGCACGGGTCGTCGATGACTTTGCCCGAGCCGTGGCAGTGCGGGCAGCTCTGTTGTACCGAGAAGAAACCCTGCTGCATGCGGACCTGGCCGCTGCCTTTACAGGTGCCGCAGGTCTTGGCGCTGGTGCCGGGTTTGGCCCCGGTGCCTTTGCAGGTTTCGCAGTTGGTTTCGGTGGGAATGCGAATGCGGGTCTGGGTGCCTTTGGCGGCTTCTTCGAGGCTGATTTCCAAGTCGTAACGCAGATCGGCGCCACGATAGACTTGGCTACGGCCACCCCGGCCGCCGCCACCCCCAAAACCGCCACCGCCGCCGCGGAAGATTTCTTCGAAGATGTTGCCGAAGTCGAAGCCACCGGCACCACCACCGAAGCCCCCGCCAAAACCGCCGCCCATGGAAGGGTCGACGCCAGCATGGCCGTACTGGTCGTAAGCGGCGCGTTTGTTGCCGTCGCTGAGCACTTCGTAGGCCTCTTTGGCCTCCTTGAACTGGGCCTCTGCTGATTTGTCGTCCGGATTGCGATCCGGGTGATATTTCATGGCCAGGCGACGATAGGCTTTTTTCAGCTCATCATCGGAGGCACCCTTGTTAACACCCAGGACTTCGTAGTAATCGCGTTTTGACATGGCGTTTCAGCTTCGGTTCAATTCAAATCAGTTAATGCAAAAGGGGGCAAGGTGACCCTTGCCCCCGCCGGATCGGTGATCCGGGATTACTTCTTGTCTTTCACTTCGGTGAACTCGGCGTCCACCACATCACCGTCAGGCTGCTTGCCGGCATCGGCCTGGGCGCCAGCGCCCGGTGCGGCCTCACCTTGTGCGCCAGCCAGCTGGGCCAGTGCCTGCGAAGCCTGCATCAGTGCTTCGGCCTTTTTCTCGATCTCGGCCTTGTCGGTGCCGCGGACAGCGTCTTCGACTTCCTTGGCGGCGGCTTCGATCTTGGCCTTTTCATCCGCCGGAACCTTGTCACCCAGTTCGGTCAGCATCTTGCGAACGCTGTGTACCGCGGCATCGGCACCGTTACGGGCATCGGCCAGTTCACGGGCTTTGTGGTCTTCGGCCGCGTTGGCTTCGGCATCCTTGACCATGCGCTGGATTTCTTCTTCCGACAGACCCGTGTTGGCCTTGATGGTGATCTTGTTTTCCTTGCCGGTCTGCTTGTCTTTGGCCGAGACGTGCAGGATGCCGTTGGCGTCGATGTCGAAGGTGACTTCGATCTGCGGCGTGCCACGCGGTGCCGAGGGGATGCCTTCCAGGTTGAACTGACCCAGGCTCTTGTTGCCCGAAGCCATTTCACGCTCGCCCTGGAACACCTTGATCGTCACCGCCGGCTGATTGTCTTCCGCGGTCGAGAACACCTGGCTGAACTTGGTCGGGATCGTGGTGTTCTTCTTGATCATCTTGGTCATCAC
>JALRGK010000131.1 GCA_023253415.1 Rhodocyclaceae bacterium | reverse complement strand
CTTGAACCGCGCGGCTTATCCGGATCTATATGATCGTCTTAAAGCGCTGACGGATCAGGGCGTATCGTTCCGTATCTGTAAAAATGCAGCGGCTTTCCGTGGTTACAAGCCAACCGATTTTTATGATCAGGTGACGGTGGTGCCTGCGGCGATGACCGAGTTACCTAAGTGGCAGGCAAAAGGCTATAGCTATGTCTCGGGTGGCATCGTGAATCGTACCAAGCGCGCCCAGTTTCTGGAGAAACATCCAGAGGTGATGGATTGATGCGGATACCCCGGATAAGTCAGAGCCTGCTGGCAATAACGAGTGCGTTGCTGCTCGCAGGCTGTGCGCCATCGCTTTTTCCTACTGAAATGCCTGTTACGGCGTCGATATCGGATTCGGGCGGCGTTGCATCGCTGGTGCCTTACCAACCGTTAGTGGTGCGTTTGCAAAGCAACCCAAGTACGGGCTACGGCTGGTCCTATTCCGTGAGTGGTGACGATGTGTTGCGCCTGGATTCTGTGTCGGGCGAAGCACCTGCACCCAATGGCATGGTGGGTGTTCCGGGCGAGCAGGTTTGGTCGTTCCGCGCGCAGGGATCGGGCCGCGCTGTGCTGACATATGTCTACGCACGGTCATGGGAAAAGGAAGCCGCTCCCGAGAAAACATTTACGCTGACGGTCGTGGTGAATCCTGCGCAGTGAGCCAGTTCAGGATGCCTTGTCCTGCATGACGGCCGGTTGCCATGCAGCCGGTCAGCAGGTAGCCGCCGGTCGGTGCCTCCCAGTCGAGCATTTCGCCAGCCATAAAGATGCCGGGCTGTTTTTTAACCATGAGGTTGTGGTCAAGCTCGTTCAAAGCAACACCACCGGCAGTGCTGATGGCTTCTGCCATGGGCCGCGTTGACTGAGTTGTGATGGGAAGCGCTTTGATGGTGGCTGCCAGCGTCTTTAAATTGTTGATCTGTTCTTTCTCGAGCACTTCGTAGAGCAGCGCCGCTTTGACACTGGTGAATCCCAGTGCCGACTTGAGATAGCTTGATAGCGATTTTTTGCCGCGTCGGCAGAGCGCATTCAGGATCTCTTCCTGGTTACGATCGGGTGCGAGATCGATAAAGAATGTTGCATGGCCTGTTGCGTTGATCGTCTCTCGCAGTGGACGTGAAAGTGCATAGATCAGACTCCCTTCGATGCCTTCCCGGCTGATGATGCATTCACCCTGCCGATGGTGGGTTTGATGGGTGTGATCCAAAAAGGTGATGGCAATCGTCTTCAGCGGCTCGCCCGAAAATTTTTGTTTCAGCAGCTCAGACCAAGGCACTACAAACCCACAGTTGGCGCTTTGTAGTGGGGTAATGTCGATATCCTGTGCCCGGAGTAATGACACCCAGCTGCCATCGGAACCGAGCTTGGGCCAACTGGCACCACCCAGGGTTAGCAGGGTGGCATCGGCTTTAATGGTGCATTCGCCGTTGGGCCCGGTCAGTTGTAACGATCCATCCTCGGCCCACCCCTGCCAGCGATGGCGCACATGGAAGTGCACGCGCTGCTGCCGTAACCGGTGTAACCAGGCACGCAGTAAAGGTGCCGCTTTCATTTCTTTGGGGAACACGCGTCCCGAGGTGCCGACAAAGGTGTTGATGCCCAGGGCGTGCACCCAGTCACGGAGCGCCGTTGGGGTGAATGCATCAAGACTGGGTTGAAGTGCAGCCTGTGCCGGGCCGTAACGGCTGCAGAAGCTGCCATAGACTTCGCTATGCGTGATGTTAAGGCCACCGATGCCGGCCAGAAGGAGTTTGCGGCCTACGGAAGGCATGGCGTCATAGAGGTCCACCTGCACACCCGCGTGGCTGAGTACCTCCGCCGCCATCAAACCGGCGGGGCCGCCACCAATAATGGCGACGTTCCGATGCCTTAAATGCGTAGAGGTGGCGGCAGACTCGGGCAATGTCATGCCGCCATTTTACGCTGTTGCGCGATCAGGCCGGCGCTGAACTACGGATCAGATAGTCAAAGGCACCCAGAGAGGCTTTGGCGCCTTCGCCCATGGCAATGATGATCTGTTTGTAGGGCACGGTCGTGCAGTCGCCCGCAGCAAATACACCGGTGGCAGATGTCTGGCCATGGCTATTAATTTCGATTTCACCCATCTTCGAGAGCTCAAGTGTGCCCTTGAGCCAATCGGTATTGGGCAGCAGGCCGATCTGCACGAAGATACCTTCGAGCTCCAAGTGAATATCGTCCCCGGTTTCGCGGTTTTTATAGACGAGGCCGTTGACTTTGTTGCCATCGCCGAGCACTTGCATTGTTTGTGCGTTTTTGAGGATAACCACGTTAGGTAGGCTGGCTAGCTTGCGCTGGAGCACGGCATCAGCGCGCAACTCGGCGCCGAATTCGATGAGCGTCACATGGCCGACGACACCGGCTAGATCAATCGCCGCTTCTACACCAGAATTACCACCGCCAATGACCGCAACGCGCTTGCCCTTGAAGAGTGGGCCATCGCAATGCGGGCAGTAGGCCACGCCCTTGCCACGGTATTCCTGTTCACCCGGCACGTTAAGCTCGCGCCAGCGAGCGCCGGTGGAGATGATGACACTCCTGGCCTTGAGCGTGGCACCGCTGACGGTACGAACTTCTGCGTAGCCACCGGCTGTGCTTGCCGGGGTCAGTGATTCGGCGCGTTGCAGATTCATGATGTCCACGTTGTAAGACTTCACGTGTTGTTCCAGCTGCGTCACCAGCTTCGGCCCTTCGGTCTCCTGTACGGAGATGAAGTTTTCGATGCCAACAGTATCCATCACTTGGCCACCAAAGCGTTCCGCCAGAATACCAGTGCGAATGCCTTTGCGAGCGGCATACACGGCAGCTGCGGAACCCGCGGGGCCGCCACCGACGATGAGTACGTCGTAAGGAGCCTGGGCACTGATCTTTTCAGCTTCGCGGGCGGCGGCACCGGTATCGAGCTTGGCGAGGATTTCTTCGATGGTCATGCGACCGGCGCCAAACTCGTCACCATTCAGGTAAACGGTGGGCACAGCCATGATCTGACGCGATTCGACAATTTCCTGGAACATGCCACCGTCGATCATGGTGTGCTGGATACGCGGGTTGATAGCGGCCATCAGATTAAGCGCTTGCACGACATCCGGACAGTTGTGGCAACTTAGAGAAATGAAAGTTTCGAACTGGTAATCGCCGGGCAGATTGCGGATTTGTTCGATGATGCTGGCATCCACCTTCGGCGGATAGCCGCCCATCTGCAGCAAGGCAAGAACGAGCGAGGTAAATTCATGACCCATGGGCAAACCGGCAAACCGGGCGATACCGCGTTGTTCCGGGTTGTTGAGCGGAGCGACACGGAACGAGGGGACGAGTTCTGAATCGTTACTCTTAACCACGCTGACTTTGTCGGAGAGGGCAGCAATCTCGTTCACTAGCTCGCGCATCTGCTCCGAATTGCCGTTGCCGTCCAGCGAAGTGATCAGTTGAATCGGCTGCTCAAGGCGCTCAAGATAGCCTTTGAGTTGTTCTTGAATGTTGGCGTCAAGCATGATGCGCTCCATGTGTGTTGTCTGATGTTAGTCTGCGTTAATTGCATGGCGAAGCAGTGTCGGATTTCGAAAAAAAGCTACCCGTCTCGCCGCTTGGCGATGCAATCATGATGAGGTATTTGCGGTGCCCGGAGCAGTGCTCCGGGCATTCTCTGTTGCGGTGTTTTGTCCGCTGTATTTACTTAGATCTTGCCAACGAGGTCCAGCGAAGGTGCCAGAGTCTTTTCGCCTTCTTTCCACTTGGCCGGGCAAACTTCACCCGGATGAGCGGCGGTGTACTGGGCAGCCTTCAGCTTACGCAGCGTTTCCGAAACGTCACGGGCGATTTCGTTGGAGTGGATTTCCAAGGTCTTGATCTTGCCTTCCGGGTTGATGATGAAGGTACCGCGCAGTGCCAGGCCCTCTTCCGGAATGTGCACCCCAAAAGCGTTGGTCAGCTGGTGAGTCGGGTCGCCGATCAGCGGGAATTGAGCCTTGCCGACGGCCGGCGAGGTTTCGTGCCATACCTTGTGCGAGAAGTGCGTGTCGGTGGTGACGATGTAGACTTCTGCGCCAGCCTTTTGGAACTCGGCGTAGTTATTGGCAGCATCTTCGATTTCGGTCGGGCAGTTGAAGGTAAAGGCGGCCGGCATGAAAATCAGCACGGACCATTTGCCCTTGAGGCTGGCTTCGGTAACTTCAACAAACTTGCCGTTGTGGAATGCTTGAACCTTGAACGGTTGAACTTCGGTGTTGATCAGCGACATGTGTTGCTCCTGTTTTGATGTTTGGGTGAGGCAAATGTCTATTCGACGTTTTGGAGTGTACGGGGGTCTGTACGATAAATCCAATTGATTGTTACTAAACATATGTTAGCCAAAAGCTATCGGCTGGCCCGCCTATGCAGTGAGGTTTTTGGAAGAATTCCTTGAAAATCAACCTAAAGCGCGAGGCTTTGACTAAAATTAGCACCCTTTTGTGTTGTGTAGATTAAGACTGGCTGAAAGTAGCGCATGGAATTTCCGGATCGTTTTGATGTGATTGTTGTGGGTGGCGGCCATGCCGGTACCGAGGCGGCGCTGGCGTCGGCGCGCACGGGTGCGCGCACGCTGCTGCTGACACACAGCATGGAAACGCTGGGCGTGATGAGCTGCAACCCGTCGATTGGCGGTATCGGGAAAGGCCACCTGGTGAAAGAGGTGGATGCACTGGGCGGTGCCATGGCCGCCGCGACGGATGAGGCCGGTATCCAGTTTCGTATTCTCAATGCCTCCAAAGGTCCGGCGGTGCGCGCAACGCGCGCGCAGGCTGACCGTGTTTTGTACAAACAGGCGATCCGCCGCCGTCTGGAAAACCAGCCGAATCTGACGATTTTTGCCCAGGCCTGCGATGACCTCCTTATGGAAGGTGACCGTGTGGTCGGTGCCGTGACGCAGCTGGGCATCCGCTTTCAGGCCAATGCCGTGGTATTGACCGCCGGCACCTTCCTGAATGGCCTAATCCATGTGGGCCTGCAGAACTATTCGGGTGGCCGTATGGGCGACCCGCCCTCTGTTTCGCTGGCAAGCCGCCTGCGTGAGCTCAAGTTGCCACAAGGACGTTTGAAAACCGGCACGCCACCACGTCTGGACGGCAAGACCATCGATTTTTCGGTGATGCAGACGCAGCACTCGGATGATCCGATGCCGGTGTTTTCTTTCCTCGGCAATGCCGCACAGCATCCGGCGCAGCTACCTTGCTGGATTACCGATACGAACGAGCATACCCACGAGATCATCCGCAACAACCTCGATCGCTCGCCCATGTACACCGGCGTCATCGAAGGCGTCGGCCCACGCTACTGTCCATCCATTGAAGACAAGATTCACCGCTTTGCCGATAAGGTCAGCCACCATGTGTTTCTGGAGCCGGAAGGCCTGGATACCCACGAGATTTATCCGAACGGGATTTCCACTTCCCTGCCCTTTGATGTGCAGCTGCAGATCGTGCGTTCCATCCGTGGCATGGCGCAGTGCCATATCCTGCGCCCCGGCTATGCCATCGAATACGATTATTTTGACCCACGCGGCCTGAAGGCTTCGCTCGAGACCAAAGCGATCAGCGGCCTGTTCTTTGCCGGCCAGATCAATGGCACCACGGGCTACGAAGAGGCTGCAGCGCAAGGCCTGCTGGCTGGTTTGAATGCGGCACGCCATACCCGTGGTGATGCGGCCTGGTGCCCGCGTCGGGATGAGTCCTATCTCGGTGTGCTGGTGGATGACCTGATTACGCGTGGCGTCAGTGAGCCGTACCGCATGTTCACCAGCCGTGCTGAATACCGTTTGAGCCTGCGCGAAGATAATGCTGACCTGCGCTTGACCGAAATCGGTCGAGAGATGGGTCTGGTTGATGATGCGCGCTGGGCGGCTTTTTCTGCCAAACGTGAAGCGATTGATCTCGAACAGCAGCGATTGCGCGCGCTTCGTGTTAATCCGTTGAAGATAGCGAGTGAGCTGATCGAGTCGGCACTGGGCAAGCCCTTGGAGCGTGAAGCGACGGCCTATGAATTGCTCCGTCGCCCGGATACCACGCACGCGGGTCTGCAAACTCTGGTCGAACAATCTGGCCTGGGCGAAGCGGTTACGCTGGCGCCGGCAGTGGTGGAGCAGGTTGAGATCCAGGCCAAGTATCAGGGGTATATCGACCGCCAGCGTGATGAAGTGGCGCGCCAGGCCGCCTACGAAACGCTTGCCCTGCCGGAGGCACTGGACTACACCGAGGTCATCGGTTTGTCGCGCGAAGTGTGTCAGAAGCTGCAAACGCATCGCCCGCAGACCCTGGGTCAGGCGGCGCGCATCCAGGGGGTGACGCCGGCCGCGATAGGCTTGCTGTTGGTGCATCTGAAGCGTATCGGCGTAGCATTGGGAGCGGTGCTGTGAGTGATCTGGCTGTGGCACGCCCGTCAGAAATCGCTCAGTTGCTGGGCGGTGCAGCACAAATGGATGTACCTCTGACGGAGAGTCAGGCCGCCAAACTGCTGGATTACCTGGATCTGCTTCAGAAATGGAATAAAGCCTATAACCTCACTGCGGTCAGAGATCGGTCAGCCATGTTGAAGCAACATTTGCTGGACTCGCTGTCGATCGTACCGTATCTGCCGCCGGGTGATTTGCTGGACGTGGGGAGTGGTGGCGGCTTGCCGGGGATTCCGCTGGCGATACTGCAGCCGGAGCGTTCAATTACGCTGATTGATACGGTCGGTAAAAAAGTCGCCTTTCTGAAACAGGCGGCGTTGACGCTGGGGTTGAAGAACTTGCATGCAGTGTCTGACCGGATCGAAAGTTGGGTACCGCCAGCCGAGCATGCTGCAGGTTTTGCACTGATTTCGGCGCGTGCCTATGCCACATTGAGTACTTTAGTCGGGCAGACGCGCCGTCTTGTGGCAAAAAACGGGGGGTGGTTTGCCATGAAAGGTGTCTTTCCGGAGGGCGAAATGGCAGAATTACCCCCTGATATCGTGGTGAAGGCAGTGATTCCGCTGCAGGTACCCGATCTGGGTGCAGAGAGACACCTTGTTCTGTTGGTGCCGGCTGAAGCCGCAGCGGCAGCTTAATTCACGGGTTTACAAAGGCGCGGCATGCGTATTCTGGCAATTACCAATCAAAAAGGCGGTGTGGGTAAAACCACATCGACGGTTAATCTGGGCGCATCGCTGGCCAAGCTGGGGCAACGTGTGTTGCTGATCGACTTGGATCCGCAAGGTAATGCGACCACCGGCTGCGGTATCGCAAAGTCGGATGATGTGCCAACCGTATATGAGTTGCTGCTGGGTGACACAACGTTGGATCAGGCCATTCAAAAAACCGAGTTCGGTTTTGACATACTTTCGGCCAATCGGGATCTGGCGGGTGCGGAGATCGAGCTCATCGAAATTGATGGACGTGAGCAGAAGCTCAAGGAAGCGCTGGCCACGGTGTCGGAACGCTATGACTATGTGCTGATCGATTGCCCGCCTGCGCTGAACATGTTGACGGTCAACGCGCTGGTAGCATCGAAGTCTGTGATGATCCCGATGCAGTGCGAATACTATGCGCTGGAAGGTTTGTCGGATCTCGTTGAAACGTTGCGCAAGGTGCGTGAGAACCTGAATCCGGAGCTGGAAATCGAAGGTTTGCTCCGCACCATGTACAACGCGCAGAGTACATTGACCCAGCAGGTATCGGACGAGTTAACCAGCCACTTCGGCGACAAGGTCTATCAAACGATTATTCCGCGTAACGTTCGCCTGGCCGAAGCGCCATCGCATGGCAAACCGGCGACCGCTTACGACCCTTCGTCCAAAGGCGCGCAGGCTTATATGGCCTTGGCCGAAGAGCTGCTGGCGCGGCACGGCAAAACCGGTTCCTGAAAGCAAGACTATGAACGCAAAAAATAAAACTCGGGGTCTGGGTCGTGGCCTAGATGCCTTGCTGGGTGGGTCGAAGCCGGCTTCAGCCGGACAAACTGTTGATGCGGCCGCGCCGGCCAAACAGGATGTGCCCAGCAGGCTGCCCGTGACGGATCTGCAGCCCGGTAAATACCAGCCACGCACTCGTATGGATGAGGCCAGCTTGAATGAGCTGGCGTCGTCGATTGCTGCCCAGGGTCTGGTGCAGCCGATTATTGTGCGCCCGTTAGGCGCCGGCGCTTCGACGCCCTACGAAATTATTGCTGGTGAGCGGCGTTGGCGCGCCTCCCAGATCGCCGGCCTGAAAGAAGTGCCGGTGCATGTGCACGACATCGCTGATGAAGCGGCGTTGGCGATGGCACTGATTGAAAACATTCAGCGTGAAGATCTGAATCCGCTGGAGGAAGCACAGGGTCTGCGCCGTCTCATCGATGAATTCAACCTGACGCATCAGGAAGCTGCGGAAGCGGTGGGTCGGTCTCGTTCGGCGGCGACCAATCTTTTACGTTTGTTGGAGTTGGCTAATCCCGTCCAGGATCTGCTGATGTTGGGCCGGATTGACATGGGCCATGCCCGCGCGCTGCTGGCGCTGACCGGTAGCGAACAGGTAGCCGTAGCGCAACACGTGGTGCTTAAAGGCTTGTCGGTTCGGGAAACCGAAGAGCTGGTGCGCCGGCGTCAGAGCGGCAAAGCCGCGAGCAAACCGGCCGCTGGTGCGGCTCGTGTCGAAAACGCCGATGTCACCCGCTTGAGCGAAAAGCTGGCGGACAGCCTGGGCGCCGAAGTGAAAATTGCGGCCAACAAACGTGGGGCCGGCAAGATCACCATTAATTTCGAAAGCTTGGATCAGCTTGATGGGCTGATTGAGCGTTTTTTTGATTGACGGCGGCCAAAGGTCACCGTATAGTTACGGCGTTTGAAGGCGCCTTGTTAGGCACAGCACACAACGCGATGAGGTCACGGTGTTTCGAGTTATACGCCTACAACTGATCGCAATAACGATAGCTGTGATACTGGCAGGGTTGCTTGCGGGAGGGCGTGGCAGTTTTTCTGCTGCGATCGGAGGCGGGGCTGTGATGTTGCCCAATTTCCTGTTCGCACTGAAATTGATGGCAGCGTCAGCAAGTCGTGCAAGTATTGCGACTGCTGCAACGTTCATCATCTACGAATTCCTCAAGCTTGCCCTCACACTGATTTTGTTGGCGGTTGCCATTGTGCTGTATGCGGACCTCAGTTGGCCCAGTATGCTGCTCAGTATGGCGATCACCTTGCAGGTAAATTTTTTAGCATTGGCGAAAAGAACCTGAGATGGCGACTGAAAACGTAGCGAACGCAGCGGCCCATAGCGGCCCGACCCAGGGTGAATATATTGTTCACCACTTGACGCACCTGAACACCACAGGTGAGGCCCAGAAGGCAATTGTCGACTGGTCCGTGATCAATCTGGACTCTTTTGTATTCTCAACCCTGCTCGGTATCTTGGCGGTTGGCTTGCTGGCATTTGTTGCCCAGCGTGCTACAGCGGGTGTGCCGGGTCGGCTGCAGGCCACCATCGAAGTGCTCGTTGAAATGGTGGCTGATCAGGCCAAGGGTATTATCCACGACGCAAAATCGCGCCTCTTCGTCGCGCCATTAGCGCTGACCGTGTTTGTGTGGATCTTCTTCTTGAACGCGATGGATCTGCTGCCGCTGGATCTGTTCCCGAAGATCTGGTCAACCTACTACGAGGCCTCGGGCCACGATCCGCACCACGCATTCCTGCGTATTGTGCCGTCTGCAGACTTGAACATTACGCTGGCCATGGCGCTGGGTGTATTGATTGTCTGTCTGTACTACAACGTCAAGATCAAGGGTATCGGTGGTTGGGTGCATGAGCTGTTTGCTGCGCCGTTTGGCTCGCATCCGGCGCTCGCCCCGATCAACTTCCTGATGCAGATGATCGAGTTCGCTGCAAAAACAATTTCTCACGGCATGCGGTTGTTCGGTAACATGTACGCTGGTGAGCTGGTCTTCATGCTGATCGCCCTGATGGGTGCTTCATGGGCTGGTATGCATTCGTTGACGGGTGGCCTGTTGTTTGCGGGTCACGTGATTGCTGGTTCCATCTGGGCCATCTT
>JALRGK010000093.1 GCA_023253415.1 Rhodocyclaceae bacterium | reverse complement strand
AGGTACATTGCCGGCTGCCCGCCGTCGCCTGCCCACATCATGTGCCCGCTCGGGTCCGAGAAGCCGATGGGGTCACCACCGACGTAGGCGTAGCGATTGAGGTCTTGCGGATTCACCGGATTCGGCACCAGTGTGTCGGGCTGAGTCCACCGCAAAGCTTCAACGGCTGGAAAATCACCACCCTTGGTGACGATATCGCCTGGATCAAGCCGCGCAAGGACAAAGATGGCGTGACCCGTTTTTACGCCATCAACCCGGAAGCCGGCTTCTTCGGCGTTGCCCCGGGCACCAGCGAGAAGACGAACTACAACGCGTTGGCCACCCTGAAAGAAAACATCATTTTCACCAACGTCGCACTGACCGACGATGGCGATGTATGGTGGGAAGGCCTGACCAAGGAAGCCCCGTCGCACCTGATCGACTGGCAGGGTAATGACTGGACGCCGGAAGACGGCAAGGCCGGCAAAAAAGCCGCTCACCCGAACTCGCGCTTCACCGCACCGGCTGCGCAGTGTCCATCCGTGGATACGGCCTGGGAAGACCCGGCTGGCGTGCCGATCTCGGCATTCATCTTTGGTGGCCGTCGTGCCACCACCGTGCCACTGGTCTATGAAGCCTTCAACTGGAACTACGGTGTCTACCTGGCATCGACGCTGGGTTCGGAAACCACCGCTGCTGCCTTCGGCGCCCAGGGCGTGGTTCGCCGTGACCCGTTCGCCATGCTGCCGTTCTGTGGTTACAACATGGGCGACTACTTCGGTCACTGGCTGAAGATGGGCAAGACCGTCGATAACCCCCCGGGCATCTTCTGCGTCAACTGGTTCCGTCTCGATGAAGATGGCAAGTTCATGTGGCCGGGCTTCGGTGACAACATGCGCGTCCTCAAGTGGATCATCGACCGCGTCAAGGGTCGTGTTGCTGCCAAGGAAACAGCCCTGGGCTGGACCCCGAACTTCGAAGACATCGACTGGACTGGTCTGGACATGACCCGTGAGGAATTCCAGCGCCTGACGCAGCTCGATACTGCCGGCTGGCAGACTGAACTGGCCTCGCACAAAGAGTGGTTCGACAAGCTGGCTGAACGTCTGCCGCAGGAGTTGGAGTTGATCCGCCAGCTGAGTACCTTGAGCATGGCCGAAGCCAACAAGCAGGTCGCTTAACGCGCTGCAATGGTTCAAGACAAAGGCCACCTTCGGGTGGCCTTTGTCTTACCAACACACCCGCTGTCATGGTCCACAAACGTCTGATCCGGTTATCACTATTTTCAGCAAGCATACTGACCCTGGCCGTCAGCGCACCGCTGACATGGGGTCAAGCCAATGTGTCACTACCTCGACTCACCCCCGAGGAACTTTTACCCACCAAATCAGATGTGACAACATCGACAACCCTGTTGGGCGACTGGGGGGGACTGCGTCCATTACTGGACAACTATGGCATCAGCTTCACGCTGAACCAGACAAGCGACTATCTGGGCAACACCCGGGGTGGTATCAAGCAAGGATTCGTTTACGATGGTCTGCTGGATCTTGAGTTGGATATCGACCTCGACAAGGCCATCGGCTGGCACGGCGGAAAAATCCACCTCACCGGTTACGGCATTCAAGGGCAAGATCTCTCCACCCAGAATATCGGCAACCTGATGACGGCCAGCAATGTCGAATCGGAACCGGCACTGGCCAAGGTGGGCGAATTCTGGCTTGAACAACGGTTGATGGATGATCGTTTCCGGTTACGCGGTGGCTTACTGGAAGCGGATCGCTATTACATGATGAGCCCCACGGCGAACGTGTTCGTAAACTCCACATTCGGCTTCCCAGACAGCTGGGAGGCCAACATGCCCGGTGGCGGTCCCGGTTATCCGAACGCGGCGCCGGGCGCGCTGGCAAGCTTTGACTTTAATGACGATTGGAAACTGACCGCGTCCGTCATGAATGGCTCGCCTGTCGGCCCATCCACGTCATCCACCTCCTACGGCACAGATTTCCCGGTAGGCGATGGCGTGCTTTCCTGGATGGAAGCAGCCTATACCCCGAACCTCAAACTTGGCAACAGCACATTACCGGGCAACTACAAGCTGGGCGGCTGGTATAACTCTGCAAGCGTGAACAACGTCACGCAATCGAGCAGTGGCCGCGCTTTCAGCAACCCCATCAACACCAGCTACCGTGGGCAATACGCCATCTACGGACTGATTGATCAAACCGTATGGCACGAGGCCAGATCCGAAACGCAGGGACTGAGCGCCTTCACGCGCGTTACCTACAATCCGCAAACCGATCGTAACCTGGTCACCTGGTATTTCGATGCTGGCCTGGCCTACGTAGGACTTTTTGATGGGCGACCAGAGGATGTGCTCGGCCTGGGCTTCGGCTGGGCCAAATTCTCACCCGATCTGAACGGGCCGATTGCGGCACAAAACAGCACCAGCGGCACACAAACACCCCTCGTCAAGCCGGAAAGCCTCATTGAACTAACCTACCAGGCACCGATCAACCCCTGGCTGACTTTGCAACCCTTTCTACAATATTCGATCAATCCGGGTGGCAGGGCGCCCATGCCGAACAACCCCAACCAGGCGATTCCCAACGCAACTGTGGTTGGCTTACGCGCCAACGTGGCCTTTTAATCTCGAGGTCCGAGCACTCAAGGCACCACGGCAATATCAGTGCACACGGCACGCACCGGTGCCCAATCGAAGCAAGGGCCAGGGTCTGTTTTTCGTCCCGGCGCAATATGCGAATGACTCGTCACGGCGCTGATCGGCAACACGGTCTGCAATGACTGCAACAGGCACTGCAGGGTCTGGTACTGAATCGGTTCGAACGCCGTTTCATCATCGCCCTCCAGTTCGATACCCACTGAAAAATCATTGCAGCGATCCCGACCCTGCCAGTTCGAAAGACCAGCGTGCCAGGCTCTGGCGGTAATTGGCACAAATTGGATGAGCAGACCATCCCGTCGGATAAAAAAGTGCGCCGAAACCCGCACGCCGGCAATACCCGCATAGTAGGGATGCGCTTGCGGATCCAGCGTATTGGTAAACAACTGCATCACACCATCACCACCAAACTGCCCTGGCGGTAAACTAATCGCATGAATGACCACGAGGTCAACCGGCATCGCATCGGGTCGCTGGTCATAATTGGGCGACACAATCCGATGTGCTGACGACAACCAGCCATCAACCCAGCGGGGGTCGCCAGATAAGGCGACGGTCGGTTTCTCGGCATAGTTCATGCTGCAATGATAACCAAGAGTTCACAAATTGGCAGTCTGCGTTTCCGTATGAGGACGCAATGAGATGACAAGCCACCGCTTTTTGTGTAACTTGCGCAGCAATCTTAACTATTCCGATGGTGCCGCCATGCAAGCATCCCGTCTTATCTCGACCGCGCTCTGTGCCGCCGTCCTTTCCCTGACCGCCTGCCAGACCACGCAAAGCAACGGTCAGCCGCTGACTGATGCGCAAGTCGTCAGTAAACGTGAAGCCATTCTCAAAATGGCGCGCTCCGGAGTTGATGAACTGATTCGCAAGAACCCGAAAGCGGCCGAAGAAATTCGCAACAGCGCTGGTTACGCGGTGTTTAATGCGACCAACGTGAACATTATTCTGGTCGTACTCTCCAATGGTGACGGTGCCCTCTTCCAGCCCGGGCAGAAGCCGGTCTTCATGATGGAACGTAAAGCCGGCGAAGGCGCGGGTGCAGGCTTCCAGAAACAATATCAGGTCATCATTTTCAAAAATGAAGCAGCCATCAAACAATTTACTGCGGCCAAAGGCGTGGGTGGTGATGTGAATGCCAATATTTCTGCAGGTTCAGGTGGTATGCAACAATCGATCAACCCGAACATCGTCACTTACCTCGTCGGCGAATCAGGTTACGACCTGCAGGCCAACTGGGGGGGCTCGGTCTATACACCGAATGACACACTGAACAATCCGGACATCCGCGGCGGCTATTAAACCCATTCAGACATCATCACCATCCCCATCGTCAGCCGCCGCCTCGATCGAAGCAGACGGCTGGGTTGGGGCTGCGTGCGCATTGTAACTATCACGCAGCACACAATTACGCACAAAATCGATTGAGCTGCGTAGCGTGTAATAGTCACTGGCCACTGACTTGGGGACTTTCATACCCAGCGCATCGCGCTCCATGGCATCCAGCTGAGCAAGATAGGTCGCCTTTTGCCCGGGGTCATAGGCAGTCACCAGAGACTGCTCAAAAAACTTTAGGGCGCCATACATCCGGTTGATTTTGCCCCGCACCCGGTTCTTGTGGTAATTCGGCATCGAACGAATAACCGGATAAGCCACGGCAAAGAAGGGCAACAAGGTAATGACGAGCCGCCGGATAAACTCGGCCAGCCAGAAAGGTAGCACCTCCATCAAAAGGGGCGTCCCTTTCTCATAGAAAATCTGTGCCTCTTTGCTCCGGTGTTGCGAGCTATCCATGAACACCGGGAACTGCCCCTCTTTCGAGAAAAAGCTTTCCTTGCCATTGATGTCTTTAGCCGCCATCAGAAACAAGGTTTGTATGGCCGGATGCAAGCGTTCGTCAATCAGGATTTCGGTCGTTGTGGCAATCATCGGGGATGACGTAGACGGACGATTTGTGGGCAGATCCAGTGCCCCCTCCGGGATCGTGACCATTTCAAGCGCCGGCACCATACGCGCATAGGCCTCCGCCCGTTCGAATGCCGACAGTTGCAAGCCCGGAATTTTCAGCAGTTTCTGCACATTCGGCGATTCATAGGTATCGACAATACAGACCGAGTCCAACCGACCGTCTCGCAGCATCTCGATCGCCTGTTCATCGGGATACTGTTTAAACTTGGACAGATCTCCGGTGATGCTATTGAGTTTCAGCATTTCCTGCATCAATAGATGGGTACCGCTGTTGGTTGTACCCATATTGACGTTGTGACTCAAAATCAGCGTCTCCCGTTCCTTGATGGGAAGTGGCACCGGACTACGATAAAAACACCAGAGCGGCTGATAATTGATACTGCCCAAGGTCTGAATTCCTTTGGCATGATGAGGTGCAGCGCCTGCCATGACAAAGCCCGCCATCACTTTGTCCTGTGGATCCTGTAATCGATGGACATTTTCAACGGAACCTTCGGTAGGCACCAGATGCAAGGTCACGCCACGCTCTGCAAAATAGCTGGCGTACCTTTTACCGAGGACCTCATTTGAACTACCCGCGGGGCCCGTTGCTGCCCAAATCTCCCGGGGTGGTGCAGGATCAGCCACCCACAACGCAACGATCAGAATCAGCAGCAAAATGGTCAGCGCAGGCCAGGTTTCCTGCATAAAGGATTTGAAATCCTTCCAACCGTCCACCACGGTTTCCCGGATTGCAATAATCTGATCCTGCAGGTCCTCACGAACGGTTGCCATACACTCCCCGACTCATCACACGTCATGCGTAAAAGCGAAGACTAACGGATAATCCGGTTTTTTGCTTCAGATCACGTTGCCATGTCTGCGATGTTTCCCTGGCTCCCGCCATCGCTGCAGTTTGTCGGGCTGCTCGTCCTCTCTAATATCTTCATGACCTTCGCCTGGTACGCCCACCTGCGCAACCTGGCAGATAAGCCCTGGTGGATTGCCGCCCTGTTAAGCTGGGGGATCGCGTTGGCTGAATACGTCTTTCAGGTGCCTGCCAACCGCATTGGCCACACCGAGCTTTCTCTTCCACAGCTCAAAATTACCCAGGAAGTGATTACCCTGTTGGTCTTTGTACCCTTTTCCGTCTTCTACATGGGCGAGGACGTCAAACTCGATTACCTGTGGGCCGGCTTATGCCTGATGGGTGCTGTCTATTTCATTTTCCGCAGTTGACGACACCATGACCGAACAGCACCTGCACATCAAAAACTCCCGAACCCGCGTTGCTGCCGCCGCCTGCTTCGGCACTTTTCTGGAGTGGTATGACTTTCTCACCTTCGCCGCATTAGCGGTCTGGTTCGGCCCACTGTTCTTTCCACCAGAAAACCCGACAACGGCGCTGCTGGCCAGCCTGGCCACCTTTGGCGCCGGTATGATTGTTCGGCCACTGGGCGCTGCGCTCTTTGGCTCGCTCGGTGACCGGATTGGGCGCCGCAAAGTCTTCATGATCACGATACTGCTCATGGGCGGTGCCACGCTGGCCGTTGGCCTCTTACCCACATACGCCCAGGTCGGACTCTGGGCACCCGCGATGCTCGTGACTCTGCGTTTATTGCAAGGTCTGTCTGCCGGCGGAGAAATCGGTGGCAGCGCGGTTTACCTCACAGAGCATGCACCGGTTAAAAACCGAGGGCTCTACACGAGCGTGCTGCAACTCATGGGCCCCCTGGGCATTCTTGCCTCGACGCTGCAAATTGCGTTGCTGCAACATCTATTAAGCGCTGAAGACTTCATGAATTGGGGGTGGCGCGTGCCATTCTGGGTCTCTCTGGTGTTGCTACTTGTGTCGTTCAAGGTCCGGGCCGCACTTCATGAAACACCGATTTTCCATGCACTTCAGGCTCGCGCAGCGCTGACGCAAACGCCACTACGTGACTGCTTCAGCGACCGTAACACCCTGGCACGCATGGGTCTGCTGTTTCTCTGTGTCTCTGCGGGGGGTGGCATTCTGTTCTTTTCAGCGCAAGTTTACAGTGGCGTTTTTCTTAAAACCGTGGCCGGCTTTGAGGGCGCACACAGCAGCCTGCTGGTAGCCATCGGTACGGCCACCTTGTTCCCACTCACACTCGTTGCAGGCTGGCTGTCTGATCGTATCGGCCGGAGACGGGTCGTGCTCAGCGGGCTGGCACTCGGTGCTTTCAGTATTCTGCCGGTTTTCAACGGCTGGCTTACCCAGGGTAGCGACCATGCCGGCACAGCCATCCTATTGATGATCCTCATCACACTGCCGCTCGCACTAGTCACCGGCCCGCAAACGGCCCTGCTGGCAGAACTCTTCCCTGCCCGGACCCGCTACAGTGCCGCAGCACTCCCGCACAACCTGGCGGCCGGGTGGGTCGGTGGTTTACTGCCTTTTATCATTACGCTGATCAATGATCAGACAGGCAACCCGCTGGCGGGGCTTTGGTACCCCACGCTTTTTCTGACTATTGCCTTTGTGGTCGGCTGGCGTTATCTGCCGGAAACCCGGGGTACCGATCTCTCTCGCTAATTCGAGTGCACATCACACCCGGCTACACCTCAACCCCAGCTGCGGACTCGCCCCGTATCGATATGCACAAATTGCTCCGACGGGTAGTAGCCAACCCCCCCAGCTGCCAAAGACAGCGCGGCATCTCGTAGCTCTGCCAACGGTACGCCTGGCAAACGCACATCAATAGCCTTCCCTTCCATGTGCAGACTGCGCTTAGCGACACCACCGCCCCGTGAATTTCTGAGGTGGCTATTTGTTTCCGGACAACGATAACCGGAAATCACTTCAAAGGAGCGCACCGACTTGCTGCCCAGCAACGTCTGAACACGGTGCAGCAGGTCAAATAACTGGGGATCCATCTGTCCCACCGTACCTGAATAATGATCCCGCAGAAAGCGGTTCAAGGTACGCATGGCATCGGGCACATACTGATCATTCACCGCATAGACCAGGTCAATACGCTCACGGGTATGGGTGTGGTTGAACGCCAGAGAACGATGCGGCCCTTCGAGAAGAACGGCCGCCGCCGAAGTGCTTTGGGGCGGTGGCGCATACGCTGCCCGCGCCACACCGGCGAAAGGCAACGCAACACCCCCTGCCGTTAATTTAAGGGCTTGGCGGAAAAACTGCCGTCGATCGTGTTTTTGCGGTTTCATATTTTCATTCTAGTCCAAACGGGCCACATTACCAGCCGGCTTAAGGGATTGATTTCGAACTGTCTGACTGTAGCGGTTCAAGGCCATCTGCAGACGTTTGTCGTGCCCGTAGATGTCGGCATAGAAGTAGATGGCGCCGCCCCGCTGTTTGACAAGTGCCGTACCGTAGGCAATCACGACCATGATCGGTGTTTTCAGACGAATCGTCTTCGACGTGCCACTTTCCATCGCATCACGGATCTTCTCGGTGGTCCACTCCGGCTCACCTTTCAACACAAACTCCGCCAGCGCCACAGGGGCCTCCACCCGGATACAACCATGGCTGAAATCTCGCCGATCACGCTGGAACAACCCCACGGACGGCGTGTGGTGCATGTAGATATTGTCGTTATTCGGAAAAATGAACTTGATATCGCCCAAGGCATTCTGAGCGCCCGGCCGCTGCCGGATGCGTGCCTGCCCACTCTGCAATGCCGCCAACTGGGCATCATCCAAATGGGTCACCACCTCACCGGAACGCGTCACAATTTCGAAACCCTGTCGGTCAAAGTAACCCGGATCCCGCCGCAACTTGGGCACCGTTTCGGCGCGTGTAATGGAGGGCGGCACATTCCAGTAAGGGCTGAACTCGATCGCCCGCATCTGCTCATTGAACATCGGCGTCTGGGTATTGAGCGATTTACCCACGATCACATTCATCTGCAAGGGGATCTGGACCTGATCCCCATTGATTTCCAGGCCACGTAACTCAAACTCCGGCAAATTGACGACCAGCATCCGTTTGTCCGTCATCAGTGGCGTCCAGCGGAGACGCTCGAGGGTGAGCTCAATCTGCTCAACCCGGGCTGCCGGTTTAACATTCAATTGCTCGAAGGTCCCTTTGCCGATAACACCATCCGGCGTTAAGCCATGTCGCTTCTGAAACTGCTTCACGCCATCCACCAATGGCCCCTCGTAGCGATTTGGCACGACAAAACCACTGGGCAAATCACCTAGCGCCACCAGCCGGGCCGCGAGAAGCGCCGTGCCAGCATAAGCACCACCTGGCTCCAGTTTGTTACCAGGTAACGCCGACAGATTCGAGGCCCAGGCGGGATCGCCAACCAGTGCCCTGTAACGCGCCAACCACGGTAATAGCGCCCGATAGAGCGGGAACGTTGGCGTTGCCGCACTCACTGCCTGATCCAGATTTCCGGCAGCGACGGCAGCATTGAGCACCGCGGTCACGTCCAGCGATTTGGGCGGTACATCAAAATTGGCGTAGACCGTCCGTGGATCAACACGACCATAGTGCAAATCATGCAAGTATCGGGTAAACGCCTTGGTCAGTGCGGTATCCAAGGTCTTCTGGGCAGCTACTGATTTCAGGGGTTTCAATACGTCATCTTTCAAACCGGCGGCATCATAATCCGCAGGATCCAGCCCTTCATTAGCGGCCTGCGCCAGAATCTGTACGGCAGACTTTGCCAGCGAGGACGGATGGCCATCAACGATCCACATCAAGCGCCCATCATCCGCCGTGACCGGTACTGCCGCTAGACAGCCACACATCAGCAGCCCCAAAAGACTGCTTCGACAGAATTGTTTCAGGGTCGTCAGGGGCATGGCGCACTCCGCACATTGAAGATGTCTTTATTGTGCCGTATTTCAGGTAATTCATCGCTGTCCCCTGAACGCCTGCGGTTGTCTCCCCATCGTGTTGTTTGTCTACGACACCCGCTATGCTGCTTTGCACAAAATAAATCTTGACAGGGGTTTTGTCGTGTCTATAATGAGTCATGTTGCACCGCACAATAAGATTTGAGACGTCCCTTTTGTATTGCCTTTGATGTTGAACCTTTGATGATCTTTTTAAGGAGTTGACCATGTCTGCACTGAATAACGAACAAGTTCTGTCGGCGAACAAAGCTGCCATCGATACGCTGCTGTCGGTTGCCAACACCGCCCTGGCTACGGCTGAGAGCCTGGCTGCCCTGAACCTGGGTGCTGCCCGTGACGCGATCCAGGATAGCGCCAAGAATGCCAAGGCCGTGATGGGCCTGAAGACCCCGCAAGAAGCAGCTTCGCTGAATGCTTCGCTGGGTCAGCCGGCTGCCGAGAAGGCAGTTGCTTACTCGCGCGCTGTGTACGAAATCTCGACCGGTGCTGCTCAGGAAGTGGCCAAGCTGGTTCAGGCACAGTTTGCTGAACTGAACAAGGCGGCTCAAGAGCTGGCTGAGAAGACGGCCAAGGCTTCGCCGTTTGGTTCTGATGTAGCCCTGGCTGCTGTGAAGCAGGCTGTGAACGCTGCTAACTCGGCATTCGACAACCTGAACAAGGCTGCCAAGCAAGCGGCTGAATTCACCGAAGCGGGTGTGTCGGCTGCCACCTCGGCTGCTGTGAAGGCTGCTGGTTCGAAGGCCAAGAAGTAATCCTTCTTCCTTCGGCTGTAAGCACTGGGGATCGTCCTGGACGATCCCCAACCCAACCCCGCCTGACTTCCGTCTCGCGGGGTTTTGCTTTCTTTGACGCGTGGTTTAACGGATGCGCCGACTTAATGTCAGGCCGTAACGCTCCACGTAGCGGTAAAAAATATCCGCCAGAACCATACTCAGGAACCAGGCAATGGCCATCGCCATCATGCCGTCCTGTGGTGACCGCCAGTCAAATCGATCCTGCGCGGCATTGATCAGCATGCTCACCGGAAAATGCACCAGGAAGAGTGCAAATGATGTGCAGCCCAGATAATGGATCAAGCGGCCCATCACACTCTGCAGGGCATTGGGCATCATGCCTGAATCCCGCACCACAGGCAGGCTAGCCATCCAGAGCAAAGCCGCCGTCACAAAAATAACAACAAGCCGCCCGTTCAACGACACCGCCCACTGCCAGAGCAACACCACCATCACAGACAGCAGGACAGCCTTCACCCAAATCAACCCTGGCGCCTGCCGGAGCGTCAACCAACCGACCAACAAACCAACCCCGTAGGCGTTGTAGAAATAGGGGGCCCAGTTATCCCAATCACTCCAGGTTCGTATCCAGACCAGTGATGCCACCGTCAAGAGACCAATCAACAAAGGCGCCCAACCGGACCAGCGCAATGCACGACTGCTCCAGAGCAATAATACGGTCAGAACAAATAGCTGGAAATCAATCGCAACGTACCAGACCCCCGTCGATAACGACTCATGCCCCAGTACCGCATGTAACAGCAACCAGTGCGAAACATATTGCACGATCCCTGCGGATGCCGGCAGCATCTCGTCGTCTGTCCAGAAACGAGCGATCTCTGCGGCCATCACCGCCAACGTTACCGCCAGGCCAAAAGGCCAGATCAACCGCACATAGCGCTTTGCCATCAGACTCCAGGGCCGGCTTAAAACGGTAGGCCGACCACACAAGGCCTGCGCCGTCAGATAACCGGCAACCACCAGAAACACCTGCACCGCCCATCGCCCATAGGTACCAAACCAGCTCACCATCCCAGGTGCTGCCAGCCCGGCTGCGTCGGCCATCGGCCCATACGACACCAGATGATGAATCACGATGGTCTGCGCGGCCAACGCCTTCAGGCCATCAATCAGGAGAGACCGATCCACTAGGGCATTTGGTTTTAGATGGGACGCAGGGGCAAGCATGGGCAAGGACGCGGGCAAAAAGACACCCGCATCCTACCTGATATTGACAAACCCGCTATTCGACCCAGCAACTAATGCGGCAGCGGATGCTTCTGGGTAACGAAACTGTAGGTCTCGGCAAACTTCACAGCTTTGGGCAGATCACCCTCATCAACGGCGTGCTGAATATCCTCCGCAACCATCCGGTGCAATTCGCACACACCTTCCGGTGAGGTCAGGAGCAACTCCCCAATCACCACAGCAACCGGCAGCGGCACATGCTCATGCTCGGCAATCGCTTCAACTTCACACTCATAGAGGTTGCTGCACCCGATAAAATCATTCAAGGCCAACATGATCGTCTCCTCACATGTTTGCTGATAAAAGCCAGCAGAAACAGGAAAACGGCCTTGTTATTAGTATGGGTGGTC
>JALRGK010000062.1 GCA_023253415.1 Rhodocyclaceae bacterium | reverse complement strand
TATTGCGGATAGCCATCAGATCGTTGGCGGTAATCACCAATACGGCGGCTTCCGCGATATGTGCCTGAATAAGTACGGCCGGTTCGGCGGCATCGCCATACACTGCGGCAATGTTGACGGCTCGTAATGCCTGGACAACTTCGCGGTTCTGTTCCGCCACCACAAAGGGGATTTGCCGGCTGACTAAAGCATCAGCCAGAGCCTTTCCGATTGCCCCATAGCCAACGATAACGACTTGCCCGGCCAACAGATGGCGATCGGTAGACATCGGTAATTCGGCCATGGGGTCGTGCTGCTGATCCAGCGCCCTCGCCCGGGCTGATGTTTCAAGCAACCAGCGGCGCAGCGGTTCGACGATTCGGAAGACAAACGGGTTAAGTGCAATCGAGATAAAAGCACCCGCAATGACGAGACTGAAAGCCAATTTCGGTATGAGTCCGAGGGACAGACCAAGCCCGGCCAGGATGAAAGAAAATTCGCCAATTTGAGCAAGACTGGCAGCGATCATCAGGGCCGAGTTGAGCGGGTAACGCAGGAGCAACACGAGCGCAATGGCGGCCAGCGATTTGCCGAGCACGATGATGCCAACGACGGTGAGCACTGCACCGGGATTATCAACAAGCACACGCGGATCGAGCAGCATGCCAACAGAGACGAAGAATAAGACAGAAAAGGCATCCTGCAGGGGTAACGAATCTCGAGCCGCGCGTTTACTTAATGCCGATTCGCGCAATACGACTCCCGCAAAAAAGGCCCCCAACGCGAAGGAGACATTGAATAAGGCGGCAGCGCCGAAGGCTATACCGATGGCGGCAGTGATGATAGCTAAAGTAAACAACTCGCGGGATCCCGTGCGGGCAATAAACCAGAGCATTTTTGGAATAAGACGTTTGCCGACGAGCAACATGACAGCAATGAAGGCGGCAACCTGAAGGATGGTTTTACCGATATCTATCAGGAGATCGCTGCCTGTGGTTTCCGGGCGTGAAGGATCTAGCATGGTGGCCAGTGCCGGCAGCAGGACGAGCGCAACCACCGTGACCAGATCTTCCACAACCAGCCAGCCGACGGCGATACGGCCATTCATGGATTCAAGCACCCCCTGTCGTTCAAGTGCTTTGATCAGCACCACGGTGCTGGCACAAGACAGAGATACACCGAAGACAATGGCAGCAGGCAATGCCCAACCCCAGGCGGTGGCAACTGCCATGCCCATGAGGGTGGCGATGCTCATCTGGACAATGGCACCCGGGATGGCAATTTTTTTGACGCGCAATAGATCCGTTATAGAGAAATGCAACCCCACGCCAAACATAAGCAACATGACGCCAATTTCGGAGAGTTGGGCTGCAATGTGCATATCCCCCACAAAACCGGGCGTAGCCGGGCTAATGGCAATGCCCGCAAGCAGGTAACCGACCAGCGCCGGGATACCCAGTTTTTCAGTCATGACACCAAAGACGAGTGCCAGACTGAAGCCGGCGGCGATGGTGGCAATGAGGGACATATCTGCGTGCATCAGAGTTCCTTATCAGCAGTTGGGCATCTCTTTTTGTTATCCCATTAATTTAGTAAACTATTATGGTCGCAATCCGGTTGAATAGCTATGTCTGACCCCGTCATCCTTTTCTTTATCCTTGGTCTGGCGGCCGGATTGATCCGCTCGGATTTAAAAATACCCGGTGTGTTGTACGAGAGCCTGAGTATTTTTCTGCTGCTGGCAATTGGCCTGAAAGGCGGCGTGGCGCTCTCCAAACATGCCGTTGGTGACCTGTTGGGGCCGATGGTTGTGGTGGTAGCTGCTGCCACCCTCGTTCCTATTATCGGCTTTCTGATTGCTCGTTACATAGGCCGCTATGACCGGGCGAATGCCGGTGCACTCGCTGCCCATTATGGCTCGGTCAGTGTGGTGACCTTTGCCGTCGCTTCGAGTTTTCTGATGCGGCAGTCGGTGCCAAGCGAAGGCTATATGTCAGTTTTTCTGGTGATTCTGGAAATTCCGGGCTTGCTGATCGGGGTGGCGCTGGCCCGGATGGGCGCGGCCCAGACCCGCTGGGTGCCGCTGATTCACGAGATTCTGACGGGCAAGAGCATTGTGCTGCTGGTGGGTGGACTGGTGATTGGTTATATGTGCGGTGAAGACGGCGCAGCATCGATCACACCCCTCTTCTTCGGTCTGTTCAAGGGGCTGTTGGCCATCTTCCTGCTTGAGATGGGGCTGGTGACTGCGGGGCGCTTTGCCGACCTGAAACGTTCTGGCCTCTTTCTCGTGGGCTTCGGGTTGGTGATGCCCTTGCTGGCTGCTTCAATCGGGCTGTTGACGGCTCAAGGGCTAGGCCTGAGCGTGGGGGGTGCCACGCTACTAGCGACGCTGTTTGCTAGCGCCTCTTATATTGCCGCCCCCGCGGCGGTGCGTATGGCGGTGCCTGAAGCCAATCCGTCACTCTCCATCGGGGCCAGCCTCGGTGTGACTTTTCCGTTTAACATCACGATCGGCATACCGCTTTATTTCGCGGCCAGCCAATGGCTCCTGGGAGGCCCGCTATGACTTCGCGTCTTGTGGTTCGTAAACTGATTACCATGATCTGCGAAAGCGCGCTTGAGCAGGAACTCACCACAGCCGTATCCCAATTAGGTGCCAGTGGTTATACCGTCAGTGATGCACGCGGCAAGGGCGCGCATGGTGTCCGAGACGCCTCGTGGCCAGACAACGCCAACATCCGCATCGAGGTTCTGTGTGACGAACCGATTGCCAGCCGGATTCTGGATCTCTTGGTGGCTAACTATTACTCCAATTACACCATTGTGACTTTTGTCAGTGATGTCGGGGTGCTGCGGCCGGCCAAGTTTTAATGTCCGAGGCGCTTCGAGCGCCACTGATCCATTTGCCGCTGATTGTGAGCACTGACGGATTCCACGGTATCGGGGGGTAGTTGTTTGAGACATTCGGCCATCGCCTGTGGGTCAATTTTTTGCCGTTTGGGTGCATCGGCCTGGGTTTGCGCCGACTTCCCATCCCATGCAAAACGGTTGCGATAGACCGGGGGATCGGGCAGGCAGTCATCCTGATAATTCGGTGGGCCACCATCGGCAAAGGGCTGGAACGAAATGGTCTGCTCAAAAATAAGGGGCTGGCCAGTGGGCGTGGGCGGCAGCGGCGGCATTTTTGCAATGGCTTCACGGGCGAGCTTTTCGGCAACCTCGGAGGTAGCCCATAAGGTGGTTAAGCTGACCAACGTACCGTCCGGCGCAATTTCTACCCGGAAGCGTACAACACCCTGATCGGGCCCTTCGATGGCGGTGCCCATCATGCTGCGTACCTGCTGACCCCAGTTATAGCGATAGCGCTTGCTGTTCTTCAGTTTGTAGGTACCCGCTAAAGCCCACTCTTCAGCGCTAGGCGCCGGAGGGGCTTCCATTCGGGCGGGCTGTCGTTCGGTGGACGCACTCACAGGCAATACGGCCGATGGTTGCTCAATGACGGGTGCCACCGTGGTGACATCGGGTAATGACAAAGCCGGTTGCTTTGGCGGCTTTGAGGGTACGGCTACGGGTGGCGAAAGCGATGGCGGCGAGATAGCCGACCGAATCGACTTCGGCGCCCAGCTCGATCTGCGCCGCACCGATCACCGCGTCAGGCTTGGTGAAGACCAGTTCCGACACGTCCACCGATTTCACGGTGCCGCCGCTGGTGTACATCACGCCGGTGCTGGGCGGATACCTTGCCGACCGCTATCTCGGCCAGCGCAA
>JALRGK010000032.1 GCA_023253415.1 Rhodocyclaceae bacterium | reverse complement strand
GGTTATGTGCGTGCCGGTGGTTACGAAGGCTCGGATGTCGAAACGCTGATCCGCGGCACACTGGGTCGCCTGCTCTTTTCTGGCGATGATGTGAAGAAGCCGGTGAACGTGATTTCCGGGGGCGAGCAGGGCCGCATGATGCTCTTGCACTCCAACGTGATGCTGATGGATGAACCGTCGAATCACTTGGATATGGAATCGATCGAATCGCTGAACACCGCGCTGGATCTGTTCAAAGGCACGCTGATCTTCATCTCGCATGACCGCGAATTTGTGTCGTCACTGGCCACGCGCATCATCGAGATCAAGGCAGACCATAGTGTTGTGGACTTCCAGGGTAACTACGAAGATTATCTGCTCAGCCAGGGCGTGAACTAACCCTCCGCGCTTAGACGAAGGGTGTGGGGTAAATTTGTCTCGATTTTGGACGACACGTCCCATGAGAGACGGGTTTACCCCACACCCTGAGTACAGATCCACGAATTAGGGTTTTTGATTCTTGATCGCCTGCTGCGCTTCGTAGGCCGCCTTCTCGGCGGCACGCTGCTGCTCTGCCGCTTCACGCTTGGCACGCTTCTCTGCTGCCTTGCGATCACGCTCGGCAGACGCCGCCTGAATCTCCGCATCCGTTTTTAACGGCGTTGCTGACTGCTCGGCATCGCGAATCTTGCGCTCCTGCTCGACCTGCTTGATCGTTTTACCTTCGTCGATGGCTTTCTTGATGGCACCTGCCGGCGGGTTTGGCTGCCGCAATTCGGCCGGCGGTTCCGCCAGCTGATTCACTAAACGGCGCTCACGGACTTCACGATCAATCACCGCGGCTTGCGCTTCCAGTGCCCGCGCCTTTTCCCGTGCTTCATAGCGACGGTCTCTGGCCTTGTCGATACAGTAATTCACCAGAATCTTGCTGTAGCAATTCCAGGTATCAATTTCCAGCTGTCGGTCAGCCTCGGCCCGGATTGCCTTGCCCTCGTCCTTCAGCGCCTTGGCCTCCTGATCGCGCGCTTCCAGAACCACCGGATCAAAGACGGGCGCGGGCGTAGCCGCCAGCAGCATTGGCGATATCAGCAATACACTACCACCCAGTGCAGCGGTCAGCACTCGGCGCGGTGAAAAACAGAGCGAAGCAGCAAAAAAACGAATCATTGGCCCGCATTGTAGGGCAGGCGCGCCGCATCGGGTAAAATTTAGGTTTATTTATCTTGTTTATCGGGAGTCCTACCGTGCAAATCGTCTGTCTTGATCTAGAAGGTGTGCTTGTTCCGGAAATCTGGATCGAATTCGCCAACCGCACCGGTATCGAGGCATTGCGCCGTACAACGCGCGACGAACCAGACTACGACAAACTGATGAAGTACCGTCTGGATATCCTGCGCGAGCACAAGCTGGGTCTGCCGGACATTCAGAAAGTCATCGCCGAAATGGGCCCGATGCCCGGCGCCAAAGACTTCTTGGATCAACTGCGCCAGGACTTCCAGGTGATCATCCTCTCGGACACCTTCTACGAATTTGCCATGCCGCTGATGAATCAGCTGAACATGCCGGCACTGTTCTGTCACAAGCTGGAAGCGGATGCCGACGGCATGCTCGTCAACTACCACCTGCGCATGCCCGATCAGAAACGTGCTGCCGTCAAAGCCTTTAAGGGTTTGAACTTCAAGGTGATCGCCGCCGGTGATTCCTACAACGATACCGCCATGCTGGGCGAAGCACACGCCGGCATCCTGTTCCACCCGCCGGAAAACGTGATCCGCGAATTCCCGCAGTTCCCGGTCACCATGAACTATACCGCGCTGAACGACGCTATTCGTAGCGCCTCGACACGCATCTAAAGGCACGGCAGGCGCATGCATCGCGAACGCTTCTATACCCTGACCGCCTCCTGCCC
>JALRGK010000225.1 GCA_023253415.1 Rhodocyclaceae bacterium | reverse complement strand
AAGTCCAACGCAAATGTTCCAAAGGCGCCATCAGATGTGCCCTTGGGGCTATTACGGCAGCTCGGCGCATATGCAACGGCCGTTGCCAGACTTTATCCGAACCATATCATTAAGCCTGCGATTTTATGGACCAAAACAGCGCAATTGATGCCGATTAGCTACGCTCAGGTGGCGGCGGAAATTTCTAAGGTTGAGCTCTCTTGACGTTTGAAGGGCGCGACCCTAGTTTTGCACAGTGTGAGCAGGTCACGATAGGAGACAAAAATGGCGACAGTTGCGGTAACAGATGACACTTTCGACGCAGAAGTAAAGAACTCAGACATTCCCGTTGTGGTCGACTTTTGGGCCGAATGGTGTGGTCCCTGCAAGATGATCGCGCCAATTCTGGACGACATCGCCAAGGAATACGCCGGCAAAGTCAAAGTCGCAAAAATCAACATTGATGAAAACCAGCAAACGCCCGCTCAGTTTGGCGTGCGTGGCATCCCGACATTGATGCTATTCAAGAACGGTTCCGTCGAAGCCACGAAGGTTGGTGCTCTGTCGAAATCGCAGCTGGTTGCGTTCCTCGACGGCCATCTGTAATATCAGCGGGGTGGAATGCGTTCCACCCCGTTTTACCCAAGCCTCATTTGTTTCACACCTGTCTGGAGCAATTCCAGCCGGATCAAGTGGTTGATTCTGAAATCAATCGCTCGCTGCTTAAACGTCAGCACCCCATTTCAGTCCGATTCTCTTGATGCACAGGCATTGTGCGTATTACGGCTGAATATTTATTTTCCCGCACATCACATCTATGCATCTCTCTGAACTCAAGTCCAAGCATGTCAGCCATCTGATTGACATGGCCACTACGGCGGGTATTGAACACGCCAACCGTCTGCGCAAGCAGGAACTGATTTTTGCGATTCTCAAGGAACATGCCAAGACCGGCGAAACCATTTTCGGCGATGGTTGCCTGGAAGTGATGCAGGAAGGCTACGGCTTCCTGCGTTCGCCAGAATCCTCGTATCTGGCCAGCTCGGACGACATCTACGTGTCCCCCTCCCAGATGCGCCGCTACAATCTGCGCGCTGGTGATACCGTGGAAGGCGAGATCCGCATGCCGCGTGAAGGCGAACGCTATTTCGCATTAACCAAGGTTGATCGCATCAACGGCGAAGCACCGGATGCCTGCAAAAACAAGATTCTGTTCGAAAACCTGACGCCGCTGCATCCAAATGAGCCGCTGCGTCTGGAGCGCGACAGCAAGACGGAAGAAAACCTGACCTCTCGCATCATCGATATGGTGGCACCGATTGGTAAGGGCCAACGTGGTCTGCTGGTTGCTTCGCCAAAATCGGGTAAAACGGTCATGCTGCAGAACATCGCACATGCCATTACGGCCAGCCACCCGGATGTGGTGCTGATTGTGTTGCTCATCGACGAGCGCCCGGAAGAAGTGACCGAAATGCTGCGTTCGGTTCGCGGTGAAGTGGTTGCTTCGACCTTCGACGAACCACCAGTACGCCACGTACACGTCGCTGAAATGGTCATTGAAAAGGCCAAGCGTCTGGTGGAACACAAGAAGGACGTAGTCATTCTGCTTGACTCGATCACTCGCCTCGCCCGTGCCTACAACACGGTACAACCGGCCTCCGGTAAGGTGCTGTCCGGGGGTGTGGACGCTAATGCGCTGCAGAAGCCGAAGCGCTTCTTCGGTGCCGCCCGGAACATCGAAGAGGGTGGTTCGCTGACCATCATCGCCACGGCGCTGATCGACACCGGCAGCCGCATGGATGACGTGATCTACGAAGAATTCAAGGGCACCGGCAACATGGAGATCCACCTGGATCGCAAGATGTCCGAAAAACGCCTGTATCCATCCATCAACGTCAACCGCTCGGGTACTCGCCGCGAAGAACTGCTCATTCCGCAGGAAATCCTGCAGAAGATCTGGGTATTGCGCAAACTGCTCTACCCGATGGATGACCTGGAAGCCATGGAGTTCCTGCTCGACAAGGTCCGTTCGACCAAGAACAACGCCGAATTCTTCGATGCCATGCGCCGCGGCTAACAAAGCCGTTGCAATTGCTTGAAAATTCAGCGATAATTCGATGCTTAAGTGATCCCGCCACAATCGCCGGATCGGTGTAACTAAAAACTAGGATTCTTTCAAATGAAGTCTGGCATCCACCCCGAAT
>JALRGK010000097.1 GCA_023253415.1 Rhodocyclaceae bacterium | reverse complement strand
GCAGCGCCGCGGCACGGGTCGGATTGGCCTCTTCTTTGGTCCAGTGATGCTCATCTGGTTTGTAACCATCGGTACCCTCGGGCTATGGAACGTGGCTCAGCACCCCGGCGTTCTGGCGGCATTGAATCCGCTCTACGCCTTCGAGTTTCTGGCACATCATGATGGTCTGCTTGCCTTTTTTGCCCTGGGCGCTGTTGTCCTCTGCCTCACTGGCGCCGAAGCCCTCTATGCCGACATGGGCCATTTTGGCCGTTTGCCCATACGTATTGTCTGGATGGGCCTGGTCTTTCCATCTCTGATCCTTAATTACTTTGGTCAGGGCGCTCTGCTTCTGGATCGCCCGGATGCGTTGAGCAATCTGTTCTACCTGATGGCACCTGCATCACTACAAACACCCCTGATTATCGTGGCTACCGTGGCTACCGTGATTGCCTCGCAGGCAGTGATCTCCGGTGCGTTCTCGATGACGCGACAAGCCATACAGCTCGGCTTTCTGCCGCGTTTACGAATTCTGCAAACCTCTGCCGATGAAATTGGCCAGATCTACCTGCCCTTCGTGAATAGCGTGCTCGCCCTGTCAGTTGGTGCCGTCATTCTGATATTCCAGTCGTCGAACGCACTAGGCTCGGCCTATGGCATTGCCGTCACCGGCACGATGCTGATTACCGATTTTCTTGCGATTGCCGTGGCGATCATCGCGTGGAAATGGCAGCCCTGGCGCGCCGTACTCGGCGCAACATTCTTCATTGTCATCGATGCTGTTTTCTTCAGTGCCAATACGCTCAAGTTGTTTGATGGCGGCTGGTTCCCGCTTCTCCTCAGCATCGGCATGATCATCATCATGACCACATGGCACAGTGGCTACCTGATTGCCGAAAAGCGGGTAAGAAACCTCACCAAACCATTGCTCGAATTTATCAAAAACGACGTCAATGACAGCATCTTCCGAACACGGGGTAGTGCCATTTACATGGTGGGTCATGAACACTTAACCCCAATGGCATTAATTCGCACCGTAAAACATTTCAACGTACTCCATAAGACAGTGGCCGTGCTGAGCGTTAAATATGAACTGATCCCTTACGTTGATGAAGCATCGCGGGTTGATATACGCATCTGTGACAAAGGATTTATCCAGATCCAGATTCACAGTGGCTTCATGCAAAAGACCGATGTTCCGCAAATTCTAAGAAACCACTGGCCAGCATCACTCAAAGCTGATTACGACCCGATCTCGTTCATCATCCGGCGTCTGGCATTCACTTCTGAAAATTCGAACGGCTTGAGTCTCTGGCGTAAAAAACTCTTTAACGTGATGTTACGCAATGGCGCAATGCCTACCGAGGTATTTAGCCTGCCAGAAAGCGACACCATTGCTGTGAGCGTTGCATTGAAATTTTAATCTGTCTGTGAAACACATGAGCAAACCCAAAAAAACACGCATCGCCATCGCCTGTCAGGGGGGTGGCAGCCAAACGGCATTTACCGCCGGTGTACTTCGCGGGCTGTTTGCTCATGGCATTGACCAAACACATGACATCGTCGCCCTCACCGGCACCTCGGGTGGTGCGGTGAATGGTGCCCTCGCCTGGTATGGCATGCTCAAAAATGCGGCCGGTGATACAACGCCGGTACAACAGCGTATTGCCGACTTCTGGAACGAACTGAAGGCCAGCAGCCCGATGGAGCAATGGCTCGATCAGCTGAACACCTTCATGATTCGCGCTTCGGGTGCAGGACATTTACCGAAGATTGAAAGCAGCCCATCATCGAAATTCAGCCAGTTGCTCCAGGAATCCGCGTCATTGCTTTTACCTCGCGAGAATTATCTGGATTTCAAAGGACTTCTGGAGTCCCATATCAACTTCAAGGAATTGCCCAAACTTATTAAAGCGCATAGCCCCGCCCTATTTATGGGCGCGGCCAACGTGTTGAATGGCAAGATCCGGATCTTCAATTCACTGGCTGATCAGATCACCGTTGAAACCATTCTGGCTTCGGCTGCCATCCCGAGCGTTTTTCCTGCCGTCAAAATTGGTGATGATTATTACTGGGATGGATTGTTTTCTTCGAACCCGCCCATCAGCCCGGTGCTACGACCAGCCCACATGACCAACAACCAGTTCCCGGATGAAATCTGGGTGGTTCTGATTGATCCACTACGGTACGACAGAATTCCCACAACGCCAGGCGACATCCTGGAACGACGAACTCAAATGACCAGCAACATTTCATTAGTTCACGATATCGAAAAGATCGCTATTTTCTACCGATCTTTTAGGATGGGTGGTCTCAATCCTAAACTTCTTGAAAACCAAGGTCTGGGTAACTTTGGCGATCTCAAATTCCGGCTCATTCGCATTTCCGACGAAGCTCAATCCGAACTGGATTACTCCAGCAAGCTATCCCGCAATCCCCAATTAATCGATATGCTGATGAGAGAAGGCATGCAACAAGTGGACGCCTTCATGCCCACACTCAAGCAACCGGGCGCAACGCCGGAAGAAGCACTTGAAAGAATCTGCGAGTAAGACAACTCACTGAGCAGACAGGCAGCCGCTTGGCGGCCGCCTGTTACTTGAGGCTACAACCCGCCTGTAGAATCTTGGCCGATAGCGAATTGGGTTCGGGCGTCATCACCGGGGCCTGCTCCACGGTCGGCGTATCCGAGAAAACGACATTACCAGCACCATCAATGAGTTTCACGCCTGTCAAAGCAATCGTCTTTGCCTTGCAGTCAGCCAGAAACGTGTTAACTGCTTTGTTGTAAGGCGCGTTATTCGGTGCACTCATTTTGCTGGTGTAGAGGGTCTGCACCGTGAACGCTGTTTTTCCATTGGAACGGACCACATTATCGGCATCAATAGCGTAGCTGCCGCGGGCATCGGTGGTGATGTCGCGCCAGGTTTCGGCCTGGGCGCTGCCAGCCGCGAGGGCGACGGCCATGGCAATCAGTGTTATTGAAGATTTCATGGTGTGTCTCCTGAATACAGATACGAATAATCTAACAGAAATCCACCAAGAAAAAACCCGCCGGTCTTACGAGCGGCGGGTTCTTTTAATGCAGCTTCAACTTAAACGTTGACCGTATCTGCCACATCCTTGAACTCTTTGATCTGATCAAAGTTCATGTAGCGGTAGATCTTGTCAGCGTTCTGGCTGATCACGCCCTGGTGTTCCATGTACTCGGCCGGGGTCGGGATCTTACCCAGCAGCGCACAAACAGAAGCCAGTTCGGCCGACCCCAGATACACGCGGGTGTCGATACCCAGACGGTTCGGGAAGTTACGGGTCGAGGTCGACATGGCGGTCGAACCCTTGCGGATCTGTGCCTGGTTACCCATACACAGCGAGCAGCCCGGCATTTCCATACGGGCGCCGGTGCGGCCCAGAACGCCGTAGTGGCCTTCTTCAGTCAGCACATGCTGGTCCATCTTGGTCGGCGGGGCGATCCACAGGCGCACCGGGATGTCGCTCTTGCCTTCCAGCAGCTTGGAGGCAGCACGGAAGTGACCGATGTTGGTCATACACGAACCGACGAAGACTTCGTCGATCTTATCGCCAGCGACTTCCGACAGCAGCTTCACGTCATCCGGGTCGTTCGGGCAGGCCACGATCGGTTCCTTGATCTGGTCCATGTCGATTTCGATGACGGCAGCGTACTCGGCATCGGCATCGCCCTTGAGCAGCTTCGGATCGGCGATCCAGGCTTCCATTGCCTTGATACGACA
>JALRGK010000074.1 GCA_023253415.1 Rhodocyclaceae bacterium | reverse complement strand
CGCTTGTTAATGAGAATTATTCCTAGTATTATGCAAGCTTTGACGCAATGTCTTCTGTCACAGGATGCCCCTATGAAAATCGTGCTTCGCCCACGCAAGACACTTCTGCCAAACTTTGCAACTGCGCTGGCATCGGCGCTGATGTTGGTTACGGCTGGGGTCAATGCGGATACGGTCACTGTCTACTCGGCACGCAACGAGCAACTGATCAAGCCACTTTTTGATGCGTACACCAAAGAAACAGGCACGCAGATCCAGTTGTTGACCGATAAGGAGGGTCCGTTGCTGGAGCGTCTCAAAGCAGAAGGCGCCAAAAGCCCGGCTGATGTGCTCATTACGGTTGATGCCGGTAACCTCTGGCATGCTGGGCGGCTTGGTTTGTTGCGGCCGATTAAGTCGCCAGTATTGAATGCCAACATCCCGGCTAACCTACGCGATCCTAAGGGTGAGTGGTATGGTTTGTCGGTACGCGCCCGTACGATCATCTATAACAAGAAATTTGTGAATCCCTCGAAGCTCTCAACCTATGAAGCACTGGCCGAGCCCGAGTGGAAAGGGAAACTCTGCCTGCGCACCTCGAAGAAGGTCTATAACCAATCGCTGGTGGCGACGATGATGGCGACATTAGGGGAGCAGAAGACTGAAGAGGTAGTGCGTGGCTGGATTGCCAATCTGGCAACCGATGTTTTTGCGGATGACAACGGCGTGATCAAAGCAGTGGCCGCAGGACAGTGTGAAGTCGGTATTGTGAATACCTACTACCTAGCACGTGCCCTGGATAAGGATCCCAATCTCCCGGTCGGGTTGTTCTGGGCGAACCAGAAAGAGCGAGGCGTTCACGTGAACGTGTCTGGCGCGGGAGTGACCAAAAACGCACCGAATGCCGCCGGGGCTCAAAAGCTGATCGAATGGCTATCGAGTGAGACAGCGCAATCGATTTATACGAATGAAGATTTCGAATATCCCGCCAACCCCAAAGTCAAACCGGATTCGATCATTCGTCACTGGGGACCTTATAAAATGGACCTCATCAACGTGTCGAAAGCCGGTGAACTGCAGGCAGCAGCAACCAAGCTGATGGACCGCGCGGGATATCGCTGATACGGACTTTTGATGGAAGAAAGCTCCTAACCGTGCAACAGCGCGGATCTCTATGGAACTGGCGTGGCTGGGGCCCCTTGCGGGCCCTGGCCATTGCTGCTTTAACGCTCATCCCCCTTTTTGTTGTTCTGGCCTCGTTTTTTGATCCGCAGCCTGAAATATGGTCGCACCTTGCAGAATATGTATTGCCGGGCGTTTTACTCAATACGGTGATTTTGATTTTTGGGGTGGGCGCAGGGGTCCTGTTCCTCGGGGTTCCCTTAGCCTGGCTGACGGCAGTATGTGATTTTCCCGGACGGCGATTCTTTTCCTGGGGACTAATGTTGCCACTGGCGATCCCGGCCTATGTGCTCGCTTTTGTTCAAGTAGGATTGCTCGATTTTACCGGCCCAGTACAGACAACCTTACGCCTTTGGTTTGGCAGCGTACCCTGGTTTCCCCCGATTCGCTCCACGGGCGGGGTCGTGCTGGTACTGACATTGGCTTTTTATCCTTACGTCTATCTTCTGGCCCGTAATGCCTTTATGACGCAAGGCTTGCGGGCGGTTGAAGCTGCGCAAGCCCTAGGTTATACCCGCTTCCAGGCCTTTTGGAAGGTGGCGTTGCCCATGGCGCGTCCCTGGATTGCCGGCGGCATGACGTTGGCGCTGATGGAGACACTGGCTGACTTCGGGAGCGTATCTATCTTTAGTTTTGATACCTTCACCACCGCCATTTACAAAGCCTGGTTTTCTCTTTTCAATCTATCAGCCGCCAGTCAACTGGCGTCTCTACTGGTGCTCTTTGTGCTGGTTCTAGCGGTAGTGGATCAGCGGCTACAGGATAACCGACGCTATGCCAACAAGAGCTTCAGCCCAGTTCGTATCCGTTTAACGGGCGGTTCACGTTGGGCAGCGGTCGTGTTTTGCGGTCTGGTCTTTGCCATGGCATTTGCCGTACCGTTGCTGCAATTGCTTGTGTGGGTGCGCGATGTCTGGGTGACTGATTTTGATGCGCGATACCCTGTTTTTCTCTTGCACTCCGTCTGGTTGGCCGGACTGGCGGCACTGGTGGTGACTGTGCTGGGGTTATTACTCAGCGCGATACGGCAACACCATAAAGATCAGACTACCCAATGGATCGTGCGTTTAGCAACCCTTGGCTATGCCATCCCCGGGACTGTGCTGGCCGTGGGCGTATTCATCCCCGTAGCCTGGCTTGATAACCGGTTGATCGTCTTGGCCAGCGCACTCGGCTGGGAAGTATCTGAAATTCTCAAAGGATCATTGCTCGTGATGTTGTTGGCCTTGTCGGCGAGGTTTCTGGCAGTGGCCTATCAACCGATCGATGCTGCCATGCAACGTATCACCCGTAATCAGGGTAACGTAGCGCGGTCGCTCGGCCTATCTCCGCGTCAGGTGTTGTTGCGTTTGCAGTTGCCGATGGTGAGAGGCGGATTAATGACAGCAGTTCTGATCGTGTTCGTCGATGTCATGAAAGAAATGCCAATTACGCTCATGACGCGACCATTCGGCTGGGATACGCTGGCGGTACGCGTATTCGAGATGACTTCGGAAGGGATGTGGGATCGGGCAGCCCTGCCAAGTCTGGCCATTGTGCTGGCGGGCCTTTTGCCGGTTATTCTATTGGTCAGGAAATCCGAGACTGGTTTCCACTGACGGGTTAAAGAAACTTATGGATGCACTGATTCTGGATTCGGTGGTTTTGGGCTACACCGGTAAGTCGGTGGTCAGTGGTTTGTCGTTTAGTCTGGCACCAGGCGAGATCGGTTGTTTGCTAGGCGGTTCCGGTTGTGGCAAAACGACCGTTCTTCGGGCAATCGCCGGTTTTGAACCACTCCAGTCAGGGCGCATTGCCTTAAATGGTCATTGGGTCGCAGATGCGGATTGGCAGTTAGCTCCCGAGCGACGTCAGATTGGTATGGTGTTTCAAGACTATGCACTTTTCCCGCATATGTCAGTGGCCGATAATGTTGCCTTTGGCCTGCGCGAATGGGCGAGTGCCGATAAACGTCATCGGGTCACTGAAATGCTGGCGCTGGTCGGTCTGTCTGAGGCCGGGAAACGTTATCCACACCAGTTATCGGGTGGGCAGCAGCAACGTGTCGCTTTGGCCCGTGCCCTCGCACCAGGTCCAACCTTGTTACTGCTTGATGAGCCGTTTTCGAATCTGGATGTGGAGCTGCGTGAACGTCTCTCAATCGATGTCCACCACATTCTCAAGGCCACAGGGACAACCGCACTGCTGGTGACGCATAACCAGCAGGAAGCTTTTGCTATGGCTGATCGTGTCGGGGTGATGGTTGATGGACAACTGCAGCAGTGGTCGTCTCCATATGCGCTATATCACGAGCCGGCAACGCGGCATATTGCTACCTTTGTAGGTGATGGTGTGTTCCTGCCGGCCCGCGTTAGCGGACATAATTGCATCAGCTTTGAGCTAGGTGAGCTTTGCCGGATCCAACCAGTTGATGTTCCGGAAGGTGAGTTCGTGGATGTGTTGATTCGCCCGGATGATATCCAGCACGATGACCACAGTACGGTGCGGGCACGCGTCCTCGAACGCGTGTTTCGTGGTGCTGCATTCTTGTATACGCTCGAACTTCCTTCCGGTGATCGGGTACTGTCGTTGGTGCCGAGTCACCACGACCATGCGGTGGGTGAGATGATCGGTATCCGCTTGGAAATTGATCATCTCGTAGCATTTCCCAAGATATGAGGTAGTTCCGACTGTTTGCAGGAGCCCAGAATGAGCACGATGCAAATGCAGCCGATCAGCGCGCGAATCGATTGGCTTGCCGATCTGGCTGAACGCCACGGAGATGCATTTCGAAGTCCAGAAGCCGTTCTGGCTCGTTCGCTATATTTGAGCGAGCATCCTACCGCCATCGCCGTTTTAAAGTGTATGGATGGCCGTATCAATATTCCTGTAGCCACAGGCATGCCTGTCGGCATTCTGATGCCATTCCGCAATCTTGGCGGGCGCTTTGACCTAGGGTGGCCGCACCTTGGTGAAGTGGTCACGCAGTACGTGATGGATCGGGTGCACGAAGGTCGGCGTGTGCTGTTTATGGTGACTTACCACTATTCGAAGTCCGACGCCCATCGGGGATGTGCTGGTTTTGGCTACGATCAGGCGGCGGCATTGGCGCATACCCAAAAGATTCGTGAGCAGATATCCGCGGTATTCGGTGAAGCGCATGCCACGGTTTATCCACTCGTTTGTGGCTTTGAAACCGACGAAGAGGCGCTCGTGCTCCATGGTGCGCATGGCGAGCGCCTTGATGTTGCAGACTTGGCCGAAGCAGAGCCAATCGATCTGAGACATCGCCTGAATCGGCTGTTTCCGGATATGCATGGCAGCGTGAAAGAGGATCTGATACCGCTCCTACTCGGGAATTTCAGTCATGTATCCCGCATGCGCCAGGCTCTGGTCGAGGGGCACCGTCAACTCGACATTGAACACCGTGAATGGATGATTTGCCTGGGGCGGGGCTTTGATTTCTTACATACCCCTAACCTGGCTTTAATCATCGGTCCATATAGCCCCAATCTGGCCGAGCCGATTATCAAAGCGGCGGGGATTATTGAGGCGAATATGCAGGCAGGCAGAATTCCTGAAGATGGTTTCCTGCTGTTTTCATCGGTGCCTTATGAAAGCATTGGCGTTGATCGAGCCCGTGCCGAATTGAAAGCCCGCTTTTTGTCAGGCTTCGCCCGACAGGTTATTGCCGAAGCTTATCCGCATCTGGCGTCAAGAATGATTGATCGGACAGCTGTCCTAGATTGGCCTGCACGACGCCTCAACTGGTTATAAAGGGGTTATTCCGGTAGTTCTTTATAGTCTGTGTCCAGACTATCGACCAAGTCACGTAGTGCCTGACGGATCTGCGCCTCGCTACAACCGAGTAGTAGCGCATCGTCCAATGTTTCCTGCGCAAGATTACGAAGTTCTGCAAAATTCTCGTTAAGAACCTTGATCTTCTCAACGCAGGCCACAGGTGCGCCGCTGGGTTTTTTCCAGGTTGGGAACAATGTCATGCAAGAATTCTATCGCAGGTCCTGCCAAATCACGGTTGGTTTACTTCAGTTTCATTCCAGATGTATATATCTAGTGGTATAATGAGAAAAAATCCATAAATTTCCTACCCCAGGAGAAAACATGGCACTCAAAAAACCGAAACCAGCTGAAGTTGTGTCAACTTCGCCCCGAGCCCCTGCTAATGCACCTGTCCTCGACCTCGATTGGATGCGGACGCAAGCTGCGCAGGTCGTTTCCTTGCTTAAAGTGATCGGCAATCCTGATCGTCTGCTATTGCTCTGCCAGATGCTGGAAGGAGAATACTCGGTTGGCGAGTTAGAGGAATTGCTGAACATTCAACAGCCAACGCTGTCACAGCAGCTGGGCGTGTTGCGTAATGAAGGTTTTGTTGCAACCCGCCGTGATGGGAAGTACATTTATTACCGGGTTGCCCATCCGCATGTGCAGGTGATTCTTGAAACGCTGCATCGTCTGTACTGCACAACGCCCACGTCTTCGGCCAAAACCAAAGCGTCGGCCACCAAAGGGTGTGCTGTATGACGATTGATTGGGACGCATTCACACTCAATGCAGCAATTGCGGCATTGATCGGTGGTGGCATGATCGGTCTGGCAGCCGTGTGGCTGGCTTGGACGAATGGTCGTATTGCGGGTATCAGCGGTATTCTTGGCCATCTCATCGAATTACTGGTTCAACAGAAGCGGGAACATTTTGGCTGGCGCGTTGCCTTTCTGATCGGCTTGATCGGTGCGCCGGCTGTGTGGTCGACGCTCATGGCTTTACCACAATCCGTACAGCAAATTGGTACCATGGGACTCGTTATTGGCGGCCTGCTAGTTGGCCTGGGCACACGGTATGCCAATGGTTGCACCAGTGGTCACGGGATTTGCGGCCTTTCTCGGTTCTCGTTGCGTTCGCTAATGGCTGTGTGCAGTTTCATGGGTTCGGCCATCGTGACGGTTTTTATCATGCGCCATGTGCTGGGAGCCTGATCGATGAGTCGTGTCTATCAATGGATAACAGCCGGTCTGGCCGGTTTGCTACTCGGCCTAGGGCTGATTCTGTCCGGGATGGCCAATCCTGCAAAGGTTGTTGGGTTTCTCGATGTGGCAGGCCCATGGGATCCGTCACTGGGTTTGGTGATGGGGGGTGGCCTGGTCGTTGGGAGTATTGGTTTTGCGATGCTGAAAAGGCAACCTAAAACTTTGTTGGGTGAGCCTTTGAACTTACCGAGCAGTCGCAAGATTGATGGACGTCTGATTGCCGGCTCAGTCCTTTTTGGCATAGGTTGGGGCATTACGGGCATTTGCCCCGGGCCCGGCTTAGTGCTCCTAGGGGCGGGTGTACCTGAAGGTGTGATCTACATGGCCAGCTTGCTGGCAGGTATGAGCCTCTACAGCGTGATTGAAAAGTTGAGATCTCATCGTTGAGTTTTAAGTTTGACGAGCTGCGCCGGCTTGGCTAGACTCCGTGATCGTTTTACCCAACAGATGATGGAGTCAGACTATGAGCGACAACAATAATCCCGTGCTGGCCCTTATTGATGAACAGGTCAAAGGCCATCCGGTCGTTCTGTACATGAAGGGCACCCCGCAGTTTCCGCAGTGTGGTTTCTCGCAGCGGGCGTGCAAGCTGCTGCGCGAAAGCGGTGTCAGCAAATTTTTCAGCGTGAATGTGCTGGAAAATCCCGAGGTCCGTGAGGGCGTGAAGGTCTATGCCAACTGGCCGACAATTCCACAGCTTTACGTCAATGGTGAGTTTATTGGCGGCAGCGACATCATGATGGAAATGTTCCAGGCTGGCGAACTGCAGGCACTGGTTGAGCCTTACAAGAACTGATCCCGATGGAGGCCTTCCTGATCGCTACGGGGGTCGTAGCGCTGGCTGAGATAGGCGACAAGACCCAGTTGCTCTCACTGGTGCTAGCGACGCGTTACCGCTCGCCGTGGGCGATCAGTGGAGGCATCCTGGTTGCCACGATCATTAACCATGCCCTAGCGGCCCTGGTTGGTGAGTCCGTCTTTGAATGGCTGGGCCCGGAATGGACCCGCTGGATTCTGGCAGGATCCTTTGTCGTTATGGCCGGTTGGATGTTAATTCCCGATAAGCTGGATGCTGACGAAGAGAATGTCGCTGAGAATCGGATGAAGCGCTATGGCGTCTTTGTCATGACGACGGTTATCTTCTTTCTGCTGGAGATGGGTGACAAAACCCAGATCGCCACGGCAATTTTGGCGGCACGCTTTCAGGATCTCACCGCGGTTGTTGCCGGTTCGACGCTGGGCATGGTTATCGCTAACGTGCCGGTGGTCTTTTTCGGCGATGCGTTGGCGAAAAGAATGCCCATCGACATGATTCATCGAATCACCGCGGGCATTTTTCTCGTAATGGGGGCTGCGATCCTCTTCGGGATCGCTTTCTAAGAGGGCAGGGGCTTATGCGAGGCGTTTCAGTGCGCGCTCGATCGCCGCTTTGACCTGTTTCGGCGCTGTGCCGCCAATGTGATTGCGGGCAGCCAGGGAGCCTTCGACAGTCAAGGCATGCACGACATCGGATTCAATCAGTGGCGAGAAGGCTTGCAGCTCGTTGAGCGTCAGGTCGGCGAGGTCCACCCCTTTCTTTTCTGCGGCCTTGACAGCTAGCCCCACGACTTCGTGCGCTTCGCGGAAGGGCAGACCTTTGCGCACCAGATAGTCGGCCAGGTCGGTAGCGGTCGCGTAACCCTGAAGAAGTGCACTGGCCATTGGCTCCGGTCGCACGGTGATACCCGGTACCAGATCAACGAAAATACGTAGCGTATCGGTCAGGGTATCGACAGCATCGAACAGCGGTTCTTTATCTTCCTGGTTGTCTTTGTTGTAGGCCAGCGGCTGGCCTTTCATCAGGACGAGCAGCGTGTTCAGATCACCGATGACTCGACCCGTTTTACCACGCGCCAGCTCTGGTACGTCCGGGTTCTTCTTTTGCGGCATGATCGACGAACCGGTGCAGAAGCGATCCGCCAGCATGACAAAGCCAAAACGTGGCGTCATCCAGAGTACCAGCTCTTCGGAGAAGCGCGACAGGTGAATCATAGCCAGTGATGCTGCGGCACAGAATTCGATCGCGAAGTCACGATCCGATACGGCATCCAGCGAGTTTTCACACACCGCCTCAAAGCCCAGTTGTTCAGCGACGAAGTGACGATCGATCGGGTAGGTTGTGCCCGCCAGCGCAGCGCTGCCCAGCGGTAGGCGGTTGACGCGACGACGCATGTCCGTCAGGCGTTCGGCGTCACGCGCCAGCATTTCCACATAGGCCATCAGGTGGTGGCCAAAGGTGACTGGTTGAGCTACTTGCAAGTGTGTAAAGCCCGGCATCGGTGTCGCTGCATGCTGTTCTGCCAGCGTTACGAGTGCCAGCTGGAGGCGCTTGAAGAGTTCAAGCAGGATGTCAATGCTGTCGCGTAGCCACAGGCGAATATCAGTAGCGACCTGGTCGTTACGCGAACGGCCAGTATGCAAACGCTTTCCAGCATCACCGACCAGGCTGGTCAGTCGGTGCTCGATATTGAGGTGTACATCTTCCAGATCCAGCGACCACGTGAACTCGCCACGTTCCAGTTCGCCAAGAATCTGCGTCATACCGCGTTCAATATCGGCCAGATCCTGGGCGCTGATGATCTGTTGTTTGGCGAGCATTCGGGCATGCGCCAGCGAGCCGCGGATATCCTGTTGCCAGAGGCGCTGGTCGAAATCAACCGATGCAGTATAGCGTTTGACGAGATCCGACATCGGTTCATCAAAACGGCCTGCCCAGGTGTAGGGCGTGGAGGCTTGGGTCTTTTCGTTGGCAGACATGGCAGCAAGTCGCAAAAGTGGCTGTAAACCGTACATTATAAGGGATGCCGCGTGCTAGGATTGCATTCATTCGGGTAATTGCACCCGCAGTCTTTGCACCGTTGGATTTTGAAATAATTTATGTCGACGCCTCTTGTTATCGCCTCCCGAGAATCCCGACTGGCCATGTGGCAGGCCAAACACGTACAAGCCCTATTGCAGGCGAAAAACCCGGATCGTGATGTCCAGATTCTGGGCATGACCACGCGTGGTGATCAGATTCTGGATCGGCCCCTGGCAGCGATTGGCGGCAAAGGGCTGTTCATCAAGGAGCTAGAGGTTGCGATGGCTGAAGGCCGAGCTGATCTGGCCGTACATTCCATGAAAGATGTACCCATGGAGATGCCGGAAGGCTTTGTTTTGGCCGCCATCAGCGAGCGGGAGGACCCGCGTGATGCCTTTGTCAGCCCCCGTTATGCCACCCTGGTAGATCTGCCGGCCGGCGCTGTCGTTGGCACATCCAGCCTACGTCGGGAGGCTCAGTTGCGAGCCCGATTCCCGCATCTGGTCATCAAACCCCTACGCGGCAATCTGGACACACGCTTGCGTAAGCTCGACGAGGGTGAGTTCGACGCCATTATTCTTGCGGCGGCCGGACTTGTTCGTCTGGGATTGGCTGAACGGATCCGTGCTCGGATTGACCCTTCAGACATGCTACCGGCACCCGGTCAGGGGGCGCTTGGCATCGAAATCTGTGAAGGGCAGCCGCTCATGCAGCGTATTGCGGATGCACTGGCAGATCCTGCGACAGCCGCATGCGTCACGGCAGAACGCGCATTCTCCCGCCGGCTGGGTGGTAGCTGCCATCTACCGATTGCTGGCTTTGCTGTGCCGGAAAATGGTGAGCATTTCTGGTTGCGCGGTCTGGTTGCCTCGGTGGATGGCACCAAGATTGTTGCGGGTGAGTGTCGTGGCCCTTGGTCAGAGGCAGAACAGCTCGGTAAGGCACTGGCCGAATCATTGCTGGGACAAGGTGCCGATCAACTGATCTGTCAGATCAACGCCGGCTAATGTCAGACAGCACCGTGCAACAGTGGCATCGTTAACCAGACCGCTGAATGGACATCATGTCCTGATCACTCGACCCGAGGGGCAGGCGCATACCCTGCTGGCGGGGGTTCATGCCTTGGGTGGTTTAGCCTCACATATACCGTTTCTTGCGATTACACCAATAGCTGCAGCGCCGGCGTTGAATCACATAGCGCAGCATTTGAATCGTTATCGGGCTGTGTTATTCGTTAGTGCGAATGCCGTACGGACGTCATGGCCGATCTTGACGTCGAAGCTGCCCTGGCCATCTTCATTAGCCGCTGCCTCTGTTGGCCCCGGCACGGCACGGGTTTTGCGTGATCTGGGTGTTGAACAGATTCTCATGCCATCAGACCGTTTCGATAGCGAAGGCCTGATGGCATTGCCATTCTTTTCTGAGGAAAACTGTCATGGGCAACGGTTCGCGCTGATTCGGGGAGAAGGTGGTCGGGACTTTTTGGCGCAAGCCTTGCGCGATCGAGGGGGGTGCGTTGATGAAGTGGCCAGTTATCAACGTCAGTTGAACCCGTTTGCTGTGCCGGCGCTCCAGCAACTTTATGAGCAAACGCCGCCAACGTTGGCTGTCATCAGTAGTAGTGAATCACTGCAGCGGCTGATGCGGGGCATGCCCGAAGATTTGGCGGCCCGCTTTCGGAGCGTTATGGTAATGGTACCGCATGCGCGGATTGCCGAAGCGGCAAGGGTCCTTGGTTTTGATCATGTCACGGTTACCGCAGGCGGTGATCAGGGTATTCTCGATGCCTTGCAAACGTATAATGAATCGTAACAATCATTGATTAATAAACCACGGACGGATAGGCCATGAGTGACGTAAACCCCACGGAGAGCACGAAGCCAGAAGATCTAAAAATCAAAAAGCCTCAACGCGTCTTTTTTGGGAAGCGATTGGTCATTGGTCTCGTTGGTTTCGCAGTGATTGGTATTCTGGGACAGCAAGTCTGGACGATGCGTTTGTGGGAGAGACTGCAGCGTGAGGATGTTGCAGTGGATTCTGTCGATGCGAGACTAGCAGCGCTGGAGTCGGCGCTGGCAGACCAGCAGGGGCTGCAGCAGGAGATGGCGGCGTTGCGCCAATCATTCCTGCGTGATCGCCTCGTGTTACAACTTGATCGCATTGAAGAACAGCTCGATGCCGGATGGCAGATCTGGTTGGCCACGGGCAATAATAAGCCGTTGGGCCAGGCGCTGGAGCGCGGCCAGAATCTATTGGCGAATGTGCCAATGGCTGAAGTTCAGGTGTTGCGCCAGACAATGGCCACAGATCTAGCTGGGCTTGCTAACCGTCAGGTACTCGATTTGCGGGAGACCATGCAGCAGCTTGATGGCGTGATTGCCACCATCGACAAATTACCGTTGTTGCAAGAGAGGCGCATTCAAGCGGCACCATCCGAGATGACAAACAGTCCGTTGCCGGATGTGGATGTGCCGACGCTAATGGACAAAGCCCGAGCCCTCGTCACCGAGATTGGCGAAGAGATTTGGCAATCGATTCGTCGCATGGTTCGTGTTCAACGTCTGGATCAGGCTGAACCAGCGCTGATCGCTCCGGAGCAGAAAATTTTTCTGCAACAGAGTGTGCGTCTGTTACTGCTGGATGCCCGCCATGCCCTGGTCGAGAGGAATGCAGCGGTTTATCAGCAATCGCTGAGTCAGGCGAGAAGCTGGATTGTCAAATACTTCGATAGCGCCGATGCTTTGGTGCGTAATGATCTGGAGCTATTGCAACGACTGGCATCAATTCAGATGGATCCGGCTGCGGTCGATTTTGATGCGACTCGAAAGGCGCTGGATGCCTTGCGGAATGCATTGCTTGGTGTAGAACCGGCGGCGGAAACGATGGCGCCTACGGGTGGTGCGTCAACGGAACCTAGTGCCAAAGGAAGTGCCACATGAGAAAGCTGCTGATCTGGAGCCTGGTGCTGGGTACCTTGGCCGTTGTTGTGGCTGAGCTAATGCACCGTAACGATGGGTATGCCATTGTCGCCTTGTCGAGCTGGCGTATCGAGATGTCGCTTAATTTCCTAGTGCTGGCATTGCTGGCGACCTTGCTCGCGGGCGCCCTTCTCTTAAAATTGCTACAAGGCACGCTGCGCTTACCTGGTCGTATTGCCCGTTTTCGTCGCATGCGCCGTGAACGACGTGGTCAACAGGCATTTCTTTCATCCCTGCGCTTGCTGATGGAAGGGCACTTCGAAGCCGCGATCAAGTCAACGGAACGTGCGCGTAAATCCGGTTTTGCAGCGGGGTATGCAGATTTGCTGGCGGCGCGTGCGGCGCAGGCATTAGGCGATGCAGATCGTGCTGCAGTATGGTTGGGGCGAGTTGATGCTGATGATGAGACGCTGGTTGCTGCTCGATTGGCGCAAGAGGCAGAAATGTTAGTGGCTCGTCGTCAGTTTGAAGCGGCGCTTCAAGTGCTGATGTTGGCAGATCATACATCGCGTTCGAAACGCAGTACCGGCCTGATTCGTGCTGAGTTGCGTGCTTTGCTCGGGTCTGAGCGCTGGGAAGATGTCTTGCTCCAGGTGCGAGATCTCCGGCCGCGTGATGGGCTCAGCGATAGCTTTCTGGCCTATTGCCGGCGTCAGTCGCATCTGGGTAACTTGCGGCATTATCAGAGCGATTCGCAGCGATTTAGTTTGTACTTGACACAGATTCCGCAGAAAGAGTGCGATTCTGATCTCTTCGACGCAGCAGATGCCATGTTAAGCCGCATGACCGCTGACGAATGGACGGCGAAGGCGCGAGCGTTTATTGATACGCAGAGGACGCAGCGTTAAGCCAACCAATCCTGATGCGGTAAAAAATCGGTGTAAAGCGCTGCTTCAGGCGAGTCCGCTTCAGGTTGCCAGTCGTAGCGCCATTTCACAATGGGTGGCATTGACATCAGAATTGACTCGGTACGCCCACCCGACTGCAAACCGAACAAGGTGCCGCGGTCGAAAACCAGATTGAACTCCACATAGCGGCCACGGCGGTATGCTTGGAAATCCCGTTCACGCTCGCCCCAAGATATGTCGCGGCGGCGTTCCAGCAATGGTGCATAGGCTGCGACAAAAGCATCGCCGACCGATTGCGTCAGCGCGAAGCTGGCATCAAAACCGGGCTCGTTGAGATCATCAAAAAATACACCACCGACACCACGGGCTTCGTCACGATGTTTTAGGAAAAAATAACGATCGCACCAGTCCTTGAATCGGGGGTAATAATCGGCACCATGAGGTGCCAAGGCATCACGGCAGGTCTGGTGGAAATGTACGGCGTCCTCCCGGAAGCCATAGTATGGCGTTAGATCCATACCACCTCCGAACCAGAATACCGGTTCAACTTCTGGTTGGTCCTTGGGGGGGTGTGCAACAAAATAGCGCACATTCATATGGGCCGTTGGGCAGTAGGGATTCCGTGGATGCATGACTAAAGATACACCCATGGCTTCATACGGCCGCCCGGCAAGCTCGGCACGATGTGCGGAGGCGGAGGGGGGGAGCTGCGTGCCCATCACGTGCGAAAAATTGACGCCGCCACGCTCGATCAGGTTGCCTTCTTCGATCAGGCAGGAAACGCCACCACCACCAGCCGGACGCGTCCAGCTGTCTCTGCGGAAAGGTTGTCCATCCAGTGTCGACAGTGCATCAACAATCCGTTGTTGAAGGCTGCGGAAATAGTTTTCGACGACTTGCGAACGCTGCGTACCGGATAATTCAGCCATAAGAGCAGCCTACCAATGATTAGCGATTGATGGCGCGGTAGCCAATGTCCGTGCGGTACTGCATGCCATCGAAGCGAATCTTGTCTAGGACCTCGCGGGCACGTTTCTGTGCCTGGGCGACATTGTCTCCCAGCGCCGTCACGCAGAGTACACGACCACCGTTGGTAACCACGCTGCCGTTTTCATCGGTTGTACCAGCATGAAAGACATGGGCGTCTTCACCAGCCGAATTGCCAGCGGGCAACCCGTGAATCACATCGCCTTTGCGGGGGGTGTCCGGGTAGTTCTGAGCAGCCATCACGATGCCGAGGGCAACGCGTCGGTCCCATTCGATGTCTGCTTCGGCCTTATCGAGGGTGCCGGCAATGGCGTGCTCGAACATTTTTACGGCATCCGATTTTAGGCGCATCATGATCGGCTGCGTTTCAGGATCCCCCATGCGGGCGTTAAATTCCAGGGTCTTTACCGAGCCATCTTTGCCGATCATCAGACCTGCATAGAGGAAGCCAGTAAACGGAATGCCATCGGCTTCCATGCCACGTACGGTGGGTAGAATAATTTCGCGCATCGCTTTGGCGTGTACATCGGGCGTTACCACAGGTGCAGGTGAATAGGCACCCATGCCGCCAGTGTTGGGGCCGGTATCGCCGTCACCAATTCGCTTGTGATCCTGGCTGGTAGCCATCGGCAGCACGTTTTTGCCATCAACCAGCACGATGAAGCTGGCTTCTTCGCCATCGAGGAAGTCTTCGATGACCACACGAGCACCAGCGCTACCGAGCTTGTTGCCGGAGAGCATGTCATCAATGGCGGCATGCGCTTCGTCTAGGGTCATGGCGACAACCACACCTTTGCCGGCCGCCAGGCCATCAGCCTTGATCACAATCGGCGCGCCACGGTGAGTCACGTAATCATGTGCCGCCGCCGGGTCGGTAAATGTTTCGAATCCTGCTGTTGGAATGTTGTGACGGGCCATGAAACGCTTGGCGAAATCTTTGGAGCTTTCCAGTTGAGCAGCGGCCTTGGTCGGGCCAAAGATCTTCAGGCCGCGGGCGCGGAATATATCTACGATGCCGCCGGCTAGCGGGGCTTCCGGGCCAACCACGGTGAGGTGAACGGCGTTGTCCGTGGCAAAGTCGGCTAGCGCATTCAGGTCGGTGATGGGCAGGTTCTCGAGTTTCGGTTCGCGTGCGGTGCCTGCGTTGCCCGGCGCAACAAAAACCTGAGTAACGCCTGCGGCTTGTGCGAGCTTCCAGGCGAGGGCATGTTCACGGCCACCGGAGCCGACGACGAGAATTTTCATGAAACGATCCTGCGAGTTAAACGAGAGTCAGCGAAATTGTTTTGCTCAAATCGCGTATTATTTGAAGGAATACTTGGCCCACCAGAACAATACATTGCCGTTGCCCTGGCCACCCGGAATGTAGGCAACCTGAACATCGACAGGGCCATATCCGACTGTAGCCATGGGCAGGATGCCGGGTGTTGGTGCATAACTGTTGATATCTGAGCGCATGAATAGGAAGACGGTTGCCCCGACGCCGATGCGGGTCTGTTCATTGATTGGATTCCAGGTGGGAACCCAGCCATACCCGGCCATGTACATGGGTTGGGCATGAGAATCCTGAAAGCCCATCACATAGACCCCTTCCCAGTTACCGCTAGCGTTGTACCAACCTTTACCCAGACCGCCACCGGCCGGATATTCGGTGTAGCTGGCGCGTTTTTCCGGACTATACGCAAACGGCAGGTGATAGCTCCAGAAAGGCACGTAAAGCTCGATGTCACCCTTGTTCCAGATGTCCGACAGATGCTGGCCGGCTGTGTCCCAGGCGCTGCTATACCAGGATTGGCTTTCCGATGTTTTGGCATCACTATCCGGCGAACCAACCACAACCACGCTTTGCGGTGCGTTTGTTGCCGTTGCGGTCGCTTCGGAGGGGGCTGTCGATGCGTCGGCTGACGGTTCATCCGCGTAGGCGGATGCAGCCAAGGTGAGCGCAAGGCTGGATAACAGGCCGGAGAGTAATCGGGAACAATTCATGGCGGTGGCTACTGAAAAGTAAAAAGGGTGTGCTGATGATCAGTGACGGAAATGGCGAGCGCCGGTAACAACCATGGCCAGACCATGTTCGTCAGCGGCGGCGATGACTTCTTCGTCACGCATCGAGCCACCCGGCTGAATCACAGCCTTGGCGCCAGCCTCTGCCAGCACGTCAACGCCATCGCGGAACGGGAAGAAGGCATCCGATGCCACGACAGAGCCAGCGAGTGACAGATTGGCATTAGCGGCTTTGATAGCGGCAATGCGCGTCGAGTCAACGCGGGACATCTGGCCAGCACCAACGCCAAGCGTCATGCCGTTGCCACAGAACACTATAGCATTCGATTTAACGAATTTTGCAACGCGGTAGGCAAAGAGAAGATCGGCAATTTGGGACGGGGTTGGTTGAACCTTGGTGACCACCTTCAGATCGCTGGCCTGAACATTAAATGCATCGGGCGTTTGCACCAGCAGGCCACCACCCACGCGCTTCAGTTCCAGCGCGTGGTAAACCGGTGTGTTGCCTTCCGGTAACGGTACTGTCAGGACACGCAGATTGGCTTTTGCTTGCAGTAGTGCCATCGCGGCTGGCGTGAAAGCGGGGGCGATCAGTACTTCAACAAAATGTTTGCGGGCGTTCATGGCTTCGATGACATCCACATCAACCAGGCCATTAAAGGCGATGATGCCACCAAAAGCCGAGGTCGGATCCGTCTGGAAGGCTTTTTCGTAGGCCTTGATCAGGGTGTTGTCAACCGCGACGCCACAGGGGTTGGCATGCTTCACGATGACGCAAGCGGGTTCGCGGAAAGTCTTCACGCACTCCCAGGCAGCATCGGCATCAGCGATGTTGTTGTAAGAGAGTTCTTTGCCACCATGTTGCGTGTAGTTAGCGATGGCTCCCGCAGTCGTTACGCTGTCCCGGTAGAACGCAGCTTTTTGCAGGGGGTTTTCGCCGTAGCGCAGGGTTTCAGCACGATCAAAAGCCAGTTGCAGGTGGCTCGGGAAGACCGATGGGGGTGGAGCCGCCTCGGAAGGCTGGTTTTCCGCGCCAGCGTCCAGGCCAGTTAGCCAGTTGGCAATCGCCGAATCGTAACGGGCGGTATGCGTAAAGGCCTTCTTGGCCAACCCAAAACGCGTGCTCAGCGACAGCGCGCCAGCATTGCCCTTCATCTCATTGATCAGGGGGGCATAATCAGCCGGGTCCGTAACGATGGCCACACCGTTGTAGTTTTTTGCCGAAGAGCGAACCATGGCCGGGCCACCGATGTCGATGTTTTCGATGGCGTCTTCCAGCGTTACGCCAGCTTTGGCCACCGTTTCACGGAACGGATACAGGTTCACGCAGACCAGATCGATGGTCGGAATGCCGTGTTGTTCAATCGTTGCCATGTGTGCCGGCAAATCGCGGCGGGCCAGAATGCCGCCGTGCACTTTCGGGTGCAGGGTCTTGACGCGACCGTCGAGCATTTCCGGGAAGCCGGTGTAGTCACCGATTTCTGTGACTTTTAGCCCTGCATCACGCAGCAGCTTCGCGGTGCCGCCGGTCGACAGCAGGGCAACGCCCTGAGCATCCAGAGCCTGGGCAAATTCGAGAACACCGGTTTTGTCGGAGACGGAGAGCAAGGCCTGACGGATTTTCATGATGACAGTCGATTGAGATAAAAAATGGAAATTGTTTTGTGTGTGCGCGAGACGTTACATCACTTCAAAGAAGTCCGTGGTCGGACAGCTTTTTGCGAAGGGTATTGCGGTTAATCCCCAGCATCTGTGCGGCAACCGTCTGGTTGTTGGCGGCGTGATGCATTACGACCTCCAGCATCGGGCGTTCGACACAGGAGAGCACCATGTCGTAAACGCCACTGGCAGTTTCGCCATTGAGTTCGGTGAAATACTTTTCCAGTGCGCTCGTCACGGCTTGTGCCAGCGCAGACGCATTCTGCGATGTATTCGTGTGGCTCATGCTGCAAGCTCCTCGTCACCCGTCTCAGCCGAATTGTCATACACCAGATGTTCGTGGCGTTGGCCCAGGTGACGGAAGAAGTCATCTACCACAGCCCGTTGCTCGTCAATACGATCCAGACGATTCATCTGGTGGCGGAAAGCAGCGGAGCCGGAGAGGCCCTTGGTGTACCAGGAGATATGTTTGCGTGCCACGCGGACACCAGTCTCCGTACCGTAAAAGCCGTAAAGGTCTTCCAGATGTTCGAGAAGGATTGCCTGGATTTCCGAGACGGCAGGGGGGGGTAGTTTTTCGCCGGTCCTTAGATAATGCTCGATCTCACGGAAGATCCACGGGCGGCCTTGGGCGGCACGACCAATCATGACACCATCGGCGCCCGTCTTTTCCAGAACGGCTTTGGCCTTCTCCGGTGTGCTGATGTCACCATTGGCAATGACAGGGATATGGGCGGCAGCTTTGACGGCGGCAATAGTGTCGAATTCGGCTTCGCCGCGATATTGCTGGCAGCGGGTGCGGCCGTGAATGGCCAGCGCACGGATTCCGCTCTCTTCGGCAATGCGTAGGATCGATGGTGCGTTTTTGTTTTCGATATTCCAGCCGGTACGGATTTTCAGCGTGACCGGTGTGTCTGGTACGGCGTTCACAACGGCCGTCAGGATTTTGCTGACCAGCGCTTCATGCTGCAGCAATGCCGAGCCGGCCATCACGTTGCAGACCTTCTTGGCGGGACAGCCCATGTTGATATCGATGATCTGTGCACCGCGGTCGGCGTTGTACTTTGCGGCTTCCGCCATCATGGCCGGGTCGGCGCCAGCAATTTGTACGGAAATCGGGGCCACCTCGCCATCATGATTGGCGCGACGCTGGGTTTTTGCGCTGCCGTAGAGCAGGGAGTTTGAGGTCACCATTTCGGAGACAGCCAAACCCGCCCCCAGCTTTTTGCAGAGCTGGCGGAACGGACGATCTGTGACGCCAGCCATCGGGGCGACAAACAGATTGTTTCGCAAGGTGTAACCGACAAAATCCATAGCGGGCAGGTGGCAAGAAAAGCCTTGCATTCTAACCCGAAACGGTTGTTTTTGCTTAAATTTTAGTCAGCTTTGTTGCGCTGCAGGGTTGTAGGGCTTTTATGGCCAGGCCCGGGCACCCCAGATCATCCGACGTGCCACAAAATGACGTAACGGGCTGATCAGATCCAGTGCGCTAAGTCCGATGCCGCGCACCAGGTTGAGGGGCGGCAAAGGCGTTGAAAAGGCCCGAACGATACCATCGGTAAATGCGGCAGCCCCCCAGCGATCAAGTTGCCGGCTCCTCACATAGGGGGTTAGGGTGTGCGCAGAGCCGGGGTCCAGGCTATCTCGTAACTGATAAGCCAACAGCGCGGCATCGCGTAGGCCTAGGTTGAATCCCTGTCCGGAAACAGGGTGCAGCGTTTGCGCGGCATTGCCGATCCAGAGTTCGCGATCCTGATATGCCGGTTGGCGCAGACGAAGCTTCAGTGGAAAGCTGGCTCGCGGACCCACATCGGTAAATACCGCATGGGGGCCGATGGCGCGCTGGATCCGCGCCAGAAGAGCCGCATCGTCCAGTGCAAGCAGGGTGTCGGCTTCGCTTTCTGGCACGGTGTACACCACCGAAACGCGTTTGCCGCCGGGACCGTCGATCGGCAGCAGCGCCAGTGGCCCCTGCGGGGTAAAACGTTCCCAGGCCCGTTGTTGATGGCTTTTCGCAAGACCTGCTTCGAAAATCAGTGCCCGTTGACCATAGCTACGTGTGATCACATCCGCGCTGTTATCCGGTGGCGATCCCTCGGCATGGACGACCAAACGGGTGCGCACGGTCTGCTCACCGATCATCAGTGTTCGCCGGAAATCATCTTTGACGGGGGGGGCTGAAGTGCTGCAGACCTCGGCGCGTGTATTTTCCAGCAGGGAGATCTGGTCGGGAAACCGCGATATGGCATGGGTCAGCGCATCATGCAGGCTGCCGAGCAAAGCGCCATAGCGCACCACATAGCCTAGCGCTGGAACATGGTAATCCTGCCGATCGATTAGCGTGCGGCCGAAGCCATCTTGTTGCGAGATATGAATGGTTTCAATCGCTGTGCAACTGCCATTGCTCTGGTTATCAGGCCATGCCTGTTGTGGTGCCAGCAGCTGGCGTGCACCTTCAGATAAAGCGAGGGCGCGCGGGTCGTTGCGGCTTGCGGCTAAGTCGCGTTGTTCAACCAGCAACACACGATGGGTTGTACCGGCTAGAAATAGTGCCAGCGTACTGCCCACCGGGCCCGCGCCCAGGATGACGATGTCGTAATCGTTCGGATGAAGCGTCTGTGCGGTCATGCGTTCTCTGCCATCAGTGCTTCAATCGCATCCATGGTTTTGGGTGCGGCAGCGGTTGTCACTGTGCAGCCCGAATCGGTGACAACGACATCATCCTCAATACGGATGCCGATGTTGTGGAAGTGTGTTGGAACATCATCAGCGGCCCGAACGTAAAAGCCGGGCTCGATAGTCAGCGTCATGCCCGTTTGCAGGCTCACCCATTCGTTGTCTTCATGATAGGGGCCGGCATCATGGACATCCAGGCCCAGCCAATGGCTCGTCCGATGCATGTAAAAGCGCCGGTAGTCACCGCTTTCAAGCACGCCTTCGGGACTGCCCTCGCAGAGTTTCAGATCAATCATGCCCTGCACCAGCACGCCTAATGCGGCATCATGCGGCGCATGAAACGCAGCGCCGGGGCGGGTTGCTGCAATGGCCGCTTCCTGCGCAGCTAATGTAATCGCATACAGGTCGCGTTGTGCGCCACTAAAACGACCGTTGACCGGGAAGGTGCGGGTGATATCAGAGGCGTAGCCGCTGACTTCGCAACCAGCATCAATCAGCACCAGATCACCATCACGCAGCACCTGGTTATTTGCAGTGTAATGCAGCACACAGGCATTGGCACCACCAGCCACAATCGCCGGGTAAGAGGGTGGGTGGCCACCCGCTTGCAGAAAGGCGTATTGCAGCTCGGCGTCCAGTTGATACTCATAGAGCCCTGGGCGGCTAGCCTGCATGGCCCGGATATGGGCGTTAGCGGCAATGTCGGCGGCGCGCTGCATCAGGCCGAGTTCGGTCACATCTTTGCTGCGGCGCATGGGCTCGACCAGTGCACGCCAATCGGCGACGATCATTGGCGGTTCTTTGCCTGCACGGGATTGGGTTCGGGCATGTTCAAGCCACTGGCCGACACGTTGATCCCACGCCGGATTCTGGCCCAGACCGTGCCACAGGGTTTGAGCGCCAATCAGATGTTCGGAGACGATCCTGTCCAAATCTTCCAATGGGTAGGCTGCATCAAACCCGAACTGTTCGCGCGCCGCATCGGGGCCGAACCGGAAACCTTCCCAGAGTTCGCGCTCCGGGTTTTTCGGGCGGCAGAACAGCAGGCTTTGCGGCGTATCGCTGATCAGGAGTACGAGCACGGCATCGGGTTCTTCAAAGCCGGTCAGGTACCAGAAGTTGCTGTCGAAACGGAATGGGTGGTGGGTGTCCCGGTTGCGAATCAGCTCGCTGGACGTGGGAATAATCGCTACGCCCCGGCCCTTTTTGTGCATCTCGGCCAAGATCTGTTGACGGCGACGCATGAAGGGCATCGGGTCAAAAAATGCTGGGGCAAGTGGCGGCAGAGGTGAAATCAGTTTCCGGTGGGCCATGGTGTGAGGTTATTTCGCGATCTGTTGATCATACGCCGGGGTGGCGACAAGTGGCGTGGATTATCGTGTCGCTGCAGCGCGTAATTCCTGATCAAGCAGCGTCAAGCGCTCGGGTGTGCCAACGTCTTCCCAGCGGCCCTGATGATGCTCACCGCTGACGCGCTGGTTGGTCATGGCAGTGCGCAGCAGCGGTGCCAACTTGGCGGGTGCGCCCGCCGTCAGGCCCCGGAACAGGCTGGGGCGGTAGAGGCCGATGCCAGCAAAGGTGAAGGTGGATGCGCCATCGCCAGTTTTATCACTGACTCGGCCTTGAGTGAGTACGAAGTCGCCAGCCGGGTGTTGTATCGGATTGTTAACCAGCACAAGATGAGCCAGGTCTCCGGCATCCAGCCTCATCGCCCGCAGGGGATAATCGCAATAAATATCGCCGTTGATGACTAGAAAAGGATCATCGTTGCTGGTATCCAGATGCGGCAGAGCCTGCCGGATGCCGCCAGCCGTTTCAAGTGCACCAACCGGTTCTGGTGACCAGGTGATGGATAGCCCCCATGGGCTGCCATTGCCCAGTGCGGCAACCAGTTGTTCGCCGAGATGAGCGTGATTGATCACGATATCGCAAAATCCCGCAGCTGCAAGGCGTTCCAGGTGATACACAATCAGCGGTTTGCCAGCGGCAGGCAGCAGGGGCTTGGGGCAATGGTCCGTTAGCGGACGCATACGTTCGCCACGGCCGGCTGCAAGGATCATTGCACGCATGGGGTCTGCCTCAGAAGGTGTAGCCGATTTGCAGATCGCGTGGCGACAGGCGTTCCAGAATGGGGACCAATGGCCGCAGTTCGGCATAACGCTCGGCCGTGCGGTAGGCGTAATTGAAAAAGCGTGGCAGGTCTTCCAGGTAATGGCTCTTGCCGTCCCGGTAATTTAGGCGGCAGAAAATACCCAGCACCTTGAGATGGCGCTGCAGCCCCATGAACTCGTAAGCACGCCAGAAGTCGCCAAAATCGGCATGCACCGGCAGGCCGGCCTTGCGGGCAGCTTCCCAGTAGCGGATGACCCAGTCCAGTTCACGCTCTTCATCCCAGGAGATAAAGGCATCACGGAACAGCGACACCACATCATAGGTCATTGGCCCGTATACAGCATCCTGGAAGTCCAGAATAGCGGGTGTCGACGGGTCTCCGGTCAGCATCATATTGCGCGGCATGTAATCACGGTGAACAAACACCTGAGGCTGATCGAGCGCAGATTTGATGAGTGCATCCATCACACCTTTGAGCCAAACCTGTTCTTTGTCCGAAAGTTCAATGCCGGCATGGCGGCCAATGCACCATTCCGGGAAAAGATCGAGCTCGCGTTGTAACAGGGCTTCGTCGTAGACCGGCAGTATCCCGGGCCGTGAATGCTTCTGCCATGCCACCAGAGCATTGACTGCACCTCGCATCAGGGTGTCGGCGGTTCTGGCATCTGCGTTGTGCAGGGATTTTAGATAGCCTTGGTGCCCCAGATCATTGAGCAGCAGAAACCCGTTATCCGGGTCGGCCGCTAACACCTTGGGGGCGACCAGGCCGGCATCGGCCATCAGCTGGGCGATCTGCATGAAGGGGCGCACATCCTCTTTGTCTGGTGGGGCATCCATGAGAATTGCCGTCTCGCCGCCGGGCCAGGTGGCCCGGAAGTAACGGCGGAAACTGGCATCGGCGGAAGCGGGTGCCAGTGTCGGGGTGCCAGGATAAATCTGGCTGTTGGCGGTAAATTCAGTGCCGGCAAGCAGGCGGGGATCGGTTGTCAGATCGGTCGTCATATTCATGGGTACCTTGCGGCAAAAGGGCGTCTTGAAGTGGTAGAAATGCTAGAATTGACAGTATTTTACCTTGCTGCGGTCGCTGGTCGGCATCTCTCGCCACCCAATGATCGTCTGAACTTTTGCCGTGGATTGTTGTGCCCATCAGACTGCCTGATTCTTTTGCCCGTTTGCCAGACCAAGATATGTCAGCCCCTCTAGTCGGGCGGCTGCCGCTTGTCATCTGCCTGGCGACGTTGGGTGTGGGTGGTATTTTTTTTGGCAGTGCCCCGGTTTTTGCGCAAAGCAGTGCCGTGCCGACCCGCATGGCCCCCTTGCTTGTGGATCCTGCGTTGCTGGGTGGTACCCCTGTGGTGGCACCACCAGCATTGCCGGCGGCATTAGGCGGCAGTGTTCCGACAGGGCGCAGCCCAAAAAAAGCGGTTAAGCCATCGGCAACGGCGGACAGCAAACCGGTTCCGATGGGGCAGACTACGCCGTCGGCACCTCAAGCGGTTGCCGCTGCCCAACCGGCACCCGTTTCTACCCCCGTTTCGACACCCACTCCGACCCCCGAGCCTCAACCCACCCCCGCTCCTGCTCCAACCCCTGAACCAGTCGCTCCGGCTCCCACCGTGCCTGCTACGCCGATAACGCCACGGGCACCCGCTCCGACAACGCCAATTCAGGCACCCGCTGAAACCGCTGGTGCGCTGCGTGAGCGTGATGACCCTGAATCGGTAGCGCAGGGGCCAGCCATTGAAAAGGATCAGATGCCTACAGCTGCGGCCGCTGCGGCTGCCAAGACGCCGGCCAAGGCATTGCCGAAGGATCAGACAGAGTTGTTGGCCGATGCCATTACAGGCCGTAATGATCTGGAGCTCACAGCAACCGGGCATGCCGAATTGCGCCGTGATGGCACGATCCTGAATGCGGATCGTATCGTCTATAACATTGTTGAAGACAATGTGGATGCCCAGGGCAATGTGCTGTATCGCGACCCGTCCCAAGGCACAACGATGGCCGGTACCGACGCCGAAATGGTGGTTGCCGCCCGTACCGGCTATATCAATAACGTCAATTACGAGATTCGTCAGCAGAGACGCATTTCGCAAGCCAACCCCTGGTCATTCAATGCCCCGGCGATTGGTGGTTCGATGATGGGGAACCCTGGCGCAACTGCCTCTACAGGTGGTGCAACCACGATGCCATCGTACGGTGTTGCCGCCGGTGCCACGTTGAGCCAGCAGCCCGGCCAGCAAACGGCGATTAACGAAGCCGTGGCGGCAGGTGCCGATGCTGAAACCCAGGCGCGGGCTGCAGCGACAGGTCAGGTCGCCTATCTACCCGGTCAGACGCCACTGGCGCGTATCGTCGAAACCATGTCCCATGGCCAGGCGGCTCGCATCAACCTGGAAGGTGAAAACCGCTACCGGGCAGAAGACGCCACCTACACCACCTGTCCGGCCGGTGATAGTGGTTGGTATATGCGTGCATCCACCTACCATGCCGACTATGAGCAGAATAAGGGCGATGCTACGAACTCGCTCCTGTATTTCCAGGATGTGCCTTTCCTCTATATGCCCTATGCGTTCTTCCCGCTGGATCGCGGACGGCATTCCGGTTTTCTGTCGCCCAGCCTTGGCTCTTCGCAGCTGAATGGTTTCCAGACGATTGTCCCGTATTACTTCAATCTGGCGCCTAATTACGACGCCACGTTTGCACCGGCCATCTACGGCAAGCGCGGGGTATCGTTTAACACCGAAGCACGTTATCTCGGCAACACGGGTAATAGCCCGGTGCCTACCTATACGGGTAGAGACGCATTCAACTACATGCCGAACGACCGGATGATGAACCGCGAGCGCTGGAGCTTCTTGAGCCAGCATCAGCAGCAGTTCAACAACGTGCTGCCCGGGCTTTCCGGTGCCTGGGATTTGCAGGGTGTGTCAGATTCCTACTACTTCACGGATTTGAACAATTCGCTGGCTGCGATGTCGCAGTCCTACTTGCCGCGCACCGGTCGCGTCAATTACGCGGCACCGACCTGGAATGCTTCGGTGGTGGCGCAAGGGTATCAGACACTCAACTTCAACCCGAGCGCACCGGTGGCAACGCCCTATCAGTTGTTGCCGCAGGTCAACTTTGCCATGAACCGTTCATTGTTGGGTGCCGCCGGGTTTAGTAACGTGCGCCTCAACGAAAACGATGAGCTGGAAGTGTTGCAAAGTAATGGCATGTTTGATCAGCCAACACGGTTGGATGCCATCGTTTCGGCAAACAGTTCTTACTTTACGAACCAGACGCAATCGTATGTGCAGGGTAATCGCTTGTGGGCTTACCCGCAGTTGGCCACCAGCTGGCAGCTGCCCGGTGTCTATCTGACCCCGAAATTCGGGGTGCACTACACGCAATACAACACCAATGCAGGCCAGTTGACGACCTCGGGTGCTTATGGGGGTACCAGTGCGATCAACTCCGACACGGCATCTCGTACGTTGCCTATTTTGTCACTGGATTCGGGGCTGATCTTCGATCGCAAAACCGAATATTTTGGCCGTAATCTGAATCAGACGCTGGAGCCGCGCCTGTATTACCTGTACGTCCCCTATCGTAACCAGACAAATCTGCCGCTGTTCGATACTGGTGTGGCCGATGTCAGCTATGCCCAGATGTTCAGCGAAAACATGTTTACCGGATGGGACCGGGTGTCGAATGCGAATCAGGTGACTGCAGCGATTTCCTCGCGTTACTCCCTGGATAAAACGGGGCAGCAATTAATGAGCTTCAGCCTGGGGCAGCGTGTGTTCTTCCAGCCGCAGCAGGTCAACCTGTATTCGAACCAGCCGACCAGCAGCTATGGTGCCAATGACTACTTTGCTCAGGCATCCGGTATGGTGGCACCCTATACGTCCATTAACGGCTTTGCTCAGGTCAGCCCCTACGCTCAAGCGAATAGTGCCAGCAATAACACCACGAGTGTCAACCGCATTAACCGGGCGACGATTGGCGGTAAGTTCCAGCCGAGTCGAGAGAATGTGATTAACTACACGTACCGGTACCAGAACCAGGATTACATACCCGGTGCGGCTACTTCCGGTATGACGGCCACCGCCGTGATGCAGAACGATGTCAGCGCCGCCTGGAAGATTTGGGGCCCGCTGCGTGCTGTTGGTCGTTATACCTATTCCGCCGTACAGTCATCGCAGATTGAAAGCCTGGCCGGTCTCGAATACAACGCGGCCTGTTGGACAGCCCGTGCCGTGTATCACCGCGCGATGACCTATAGCTCGACCCAGACGCCGTTCCTCAATACCAGCTTCTTTATCCAGTTGGAACTGAAGGGTATGGGTAGTATCGGTTCCAGCCCGCTGGATGTCTTACGTCGTAACGTTCCGAATTACACCCGAACCTCGGATGCAGCCTTCATGCCGCCGCTGTCGGATCCTTACTATTAATGGATTGTTGATCATGCAGATGTTCAATCGCCGGTTCATCGCTGTGTGCGCCCTGATGTTGTCTGTGCTGACACCTCAATTGCAGGCAGCACCAAGCCAGAACACCCCCGTGCATCGTGCGAATCAACCGCAGACACTGGATCGGATCATTGCCGTTGTGAATGACGGGGTGATCACGCAGAATCAGCTCAATAGCCGTGTTCGTTCGGCCAGCATGCAGTTGCAGCGTCAGAAAGTGCAATTGCCGCCACCCGAGTTTCTGCGCCAGCAAGTGCTCGATCAGATGATTACTGAGCGCACGCAGGTGCAGGTTGCACAGGAGGCTGGTATTCGGGTCGAAGATACCGAGCTGGAGCAGGCCTTAAACCGGATTGCGGCCAACCAGAAGATGACCACGCAACAGATGCGTCAGACGGTAGAGAAGGACGGCATTGCCTGGCCGGACTTCCGCGAGGAAATTCGTAGTCAGATGATGATCGCCCGGGTGCGTGAACGTGAAGTTGATGCCAAAGTGAACGTGACACCCGGTGAAGTGGATAACTTCCTGGCTAACCAGAGTGCCACCGGTGCCGGTGAAGAAGTCCACCTGGCGCACATCATTATTCGCATCCCCGAAGGCGCTTCGCCAGAAACGCTGAACAAATTGCGCATGAAAGCCGTGTCGATTGACGATCAGGCTAAGGCCGGGCGAGATTTTGCGCAATTGGCCGCAACCTATTCCGAATCAAACGATGCCATGCAGGGTGGCGATCTCGGGTTCCGCCCGCTGGATAGTCTGCCCCAGGTCATGAGTTCAGCCATTGCCAACCTGAAGCCGGGGCAGGTCAGTGATGTTGTGCGAAGTCCCAGCGGGTTTCACATCGTCAAGCTGATTGCCCGTAAAGGGGGAAGTGCGTTGCCTCAGATCCAGCAAACCCATGCGCGCCATATTCTCATCAAGGTCACCGAGATCACTTCAGAATCTGAAGCGCGCCAGAAGATCAACATGGTGCATTCCCGCCTGAAAAATGGTGAAGACTTTGCAGCATTGGCCAAACTATATTCGCAGGATGGTTCTGCCCAGAAGGGTGGTGATCTCGGCTGGCTGTATCCGGGCGATACAGTCCCGGCTTTCGATCAGGCCATGAATGCCCTGAAAATCGGTGAAATCAGCAACCCGGTGCAATCGCAGTTCGGCTTCCACATTATTCAGGTGCTCGAACGCAGAACAACCGATGTCTCCCAGGAGCGTCAGCGTCAACGGGCCACCATGGCCCTGCGTCAGCGCAAGTTGGAAGAAGCTAATCAGGAATGGGTGCGCCAGGTGCGTGACCGTGCCTACGTTGAAATCCGTCTGGATGATCAATGACCAAGCCTGTGCGTCTGGCCATTACGTCGGGTGAGCCGGCGGGCGTTGGCCCTGACCTCTGTTTACGTCTCGCAGAACGATCCTGGCCGAATCAGCTGGTTGTCTTGGGTGATCGTGCGCTGCTTGAGGCGCGCGCCAGGCAAATGGGTCTGGACCTTAGTTTTCAGACCTACGATGCGTCATTGCCGGTGGTGCCATCCCCTGTCGGTGTTGTCACCGTTTGCGATATTCAGGCTAATGCCCCGGTCACTGCAGGTCAGTTGAATCCTGCCAATAGTGATTATGTGGTGGCCATACTGGATCGTGCCATTCGTGGTTGCCGGCAAGGCGAGTTTGCGGCCATGGTGACTGCGCCTTTACATAAAGGCGTGATCAACGAGGCTGGACGTTCCTTTACCGGTCACACCGAATATCTGGCGGAGCAAACGGAAACGCCACTGGTGGTTATGATGTTGGCGGGTGATACCCCGCATGGCCCACTGCGTGTGGCGCTGGCGACAACGCATCTGGCGTTGTCCGCGGTGCCTGCCGCCATTACGGCAGAAGTACTCACCCAGGTGCTGCGTATCCTGGATAAAGATCTCCGGGAAAAGTTCGGCCTCGCCTCCCCGAGAATTCTGGTGGCCGGTCTAAATCCGCATGCAGGCGAGAGTGGTCACATGGGCCGGGAAGAAATAGACGTCATAACCCCCGTGCTGGAACGACTGCGTGGCGAAGGGATGCAACTGATCGGCCCCTTGCCAGCGGATACCCTGTTTACCCCGCGTGTTTTACCGCAAGGGGATGCAGTCTTGGCGATGTACCACGATCAAGGGTTGGCACCGCTGAAATACGCGACCTTCGGCCAGGGTATCAATATCACCCTGGGTTTACCGATTATCCGTACCTCCGTGGATCATGGGACGGCACTGGATCTCGCTGGTCGTCAGCCCGATGGTGCCTTACCGGTGGCGGACCCAGGTAGCCTTTATGCGGCGGTGACTCTCGCTGCACAATTAGCCGCACAACAATAAGCATGAATCGCTCATCCGCCAAACCCGCCACTAAGCTCGCCCGTGAAACCGGACACACTGCCCGTAAACGTTTTGGTCAGAATTTCCTCATTGATCAGGGCATTATCTACGGCATTGTCGATGCGGTGAATCCACAGCCGGGAGAACGTGTGGTCGAAATCGGCCCGGGTCTTGGTGCGCTCACACAGCCGCTGTTGGAACGCGCAGGGCATCTGCATGTGGTCGAGCTGGATCGGGATCTCATTGCCCGACTGGAAAAGAAGTACCCCCCGGAACAAATGACCATTCATGCCGGTGATGCGCTCGCATTTGATTTTGCCTCGCTCGGCCCTGACCTACGGGTCGTCGGTAATCTGCCTTACAACATTTCGACCCCCATCCTTTTTCATTTGCTCGATAAAGTTGAGGTTGGTGCCGTTCGCGACATTACCGTCATGTTGCAAAAAGAGGTCGTCGATCGCATGGTCGCAGCGCCCGGAGATTCAGATCGTAGCCGGCTTTCCGTCATGTTACAGCGCTATTGCTATCTGGAACGCCTGCTGGATGTGCCTCCTGAATCGTTTGACCCAGCTCCAAAGGTTGATTCGGCCGTTGTCCGTATGATCCCCAAACCACTGGCAGACCGCTTGCCCGTCGACGAGGCACGTTTGCAGCAAGTGGTCAATGCGGCGTTTTCGCAACGACGCAAAATGGTGCGAAATACCCTCAAGCCCTTACTCGACAGCGCACAAATCGAAGCGGCCGGTGTTGACCCGACCGAGCGTGCAGAACACCTTAGTGAAGCGGATTTCGTCGCACTGGCGAATCAGTTGCCCTGAATTTTTCCGGGGTTTTTCCCTACTCAATCGCTAAACGTAGCCATCACCGGTGTGTGATCTGATGGACGTTCCAGTGATCGCGGCGATTTATCGATCTCGCAGGCGGTACAGATATCGGTCAGCGCCTTGCTGGCCAGAATGTGATCGATCCGCAAGCCGAAATTCCGGCGAAAAGCATTCATTCGATAGTCCCACCAGGAGAAGCTTTTTTCCGGATGTTCAAATTTACGGAAGACATCGTTCAAACCTAGAGATTCCAATGCTGCAAACGCTGCCCGTTCCGGTGGTGATACGTGAATTGCTTCCTTCCAGTCCGGGTGGGCATCGGCATCAGTCGGTGCGATGTTGTAATCGCCAATCAGGCACAGCTTGTCATGCATCCGGAGCTCATCACTCAGCCAGGCGGTCAGACGGTTCAGCCAATCCAGTTTGTAGGCAAACTTCTCGGTGCCTGGTGCCTGGCCATTGGGAAAATATCCATTAACGATACGTACCCCGTTAATCGTAGCGGCAATGATGCGTTGTTGCGGGTCGTCGAATCCCGGGATACCGCGCTGTACGGCAGTAGCCGGCAGACGGGAAAGAAGGGCAACCCCGTTATAGGTTTTCTGACCGGCAAAGACCGCGTGATAGCCCGCCTCGTTGATCGCAGCTTCCGGAAATTTGGCATCTTCGCATTTCAGTTCCTGTAAGCCCACGACGTCCGGGCCGGCGGTCGTCAGCCAGTCCAGTAAATGAGGCAGGCGGACGTTCAGAGAGTTCACATTCCAGGTGGCAATACGCATAGGTAGCAGTGTCCGTCAGCAGTTATTAGTGGCGGGCGCCATGATCCGGTGCCGTAAAAACCCAGTCAGCCTGCAGGGTTGTCTGCGCCAGTTGAATGTACAGTCGGGCACGCCAGCGCATGGCACCTGTGACGCACACAGGAATGCTGCCAGTGCCTGTCCAGCTGCCATCCGAATTTTTTTGCAGAGAGATACGAATCAATCCCATATCCATATCATCGCCAGTCAGGTCTACCCATACAGCTGCTGGTGTATGAAGGATGCGTTCGGGTGGTGTCAGCGTCAATGTCAGCGGTGCGCTGACTGGGATGGGGTGAGGCGTAATGCTGAATGACCACGGTGCCTCTGAAGCGACCGGCGTGATGATCGGTAGTTGGCAACGCTCCCGGTTCAGATTGCAGGGCGGGGGTGTAATTTGCGTGGCGTCCGTTGGATCAGTGACAAGCTTCAGGAGTTCGTTGCCATAGCGTTGGGCAAGGATAAAGGAGAATGCCAGGAAAAAAAGCGCGACAAACTGCCAGATGCGGCTTTTCTGTTTGCGGGGTGCGTCCAGCGTCATGCAACATCCTTATTCGTCTCAGTCGCGTGTGGTCGGTGCTGGTTTCTGAGCAGTACAATCAGGGCACCTTCACCGCCATCGGCTGGTTTAGCTTGGCAGTAAGCTAGAACCTCCTGCCGTTGCGCCAGCCAGTTTCTTGTCAAAACGCGCAGAACGGCTACCTGACCGGGTGAACGCAAACCGCGTCCCGTCACAACACGCACGCAGCGCACACCTTCGAGCAGGCATCGGCTCAGGAAATGAGCCAGTGCACTGCGGGCGGCATCGCGCGTATGACCATGCAAATCGATTTCGCGCTGTATCACCCAACGACCACGTCGCAGGTCACGTAATACTTGCATAGAGACGCCACGATGCAGATAGGTTGGTTCGTCGCCACCTTCGAGACGGTCGGCGAGCTGGATCGGAGCGTGAATCAGATCGTGTAGCACGGCCTGGTTATCCAGCAATCTTTGTCGCGCAACCGGTTTGGGCGGTTGCGGACTTAAATCGGCTTTGGGCGCCACTCGTAGGGGGCGAGCATCGCCCACCTGGGCAAGAAACAGATCCTGCTCTTCCCGAGAGAGGTGGGTGGGCATGGCGTTTCTCTGGGCAACGCCTATGGTCTTACTCGTTCGGCGTCCAAGCCTTCAGCGCCACATCCAAGCCTTGAGCCAGGCTGTCGAGGAAGCGCTCGGCATCGAGGGCGGCCATACAACCGGTGCCGGCGGAGGTAATGGCCTGACGGTAGTTGTGATCCTGCACATCACCAGCGGCAAAGACACCTGGCACACTGGTTGCTGTTGCGAAACCGTTGTTGCCCATGCGGGTGACGATGTAGCCGTTTTCCATGTCCATCTGGCCGGCAAACATATCCGTATTTGGCTTGTGGCCGATCGCGATGAATACGCCACGTAGTTCCTTGTTTTTGGTCGAACCATCGGCCGCTTTGATGCGTACACCGGTCACACCCGTGTTATCGCCCAGCACCTCATCCAACGTCGAATTCAGTTCCAGGGCAATCTTGCCTTCTTCAACACGCTTGTAAAGCTTGTCGACCATGATTTTCTCGGCACGGAACTTGTCCCGGCGGTGAATCAGCGTTACCTTGCTGGCAATATTGGCCAGGTACAGTGCTTCTTCAACGGCAGTGTTGCCGCCGCCGACCACGGCGACTTCCTGGTTGCGGTAGAAGAAACCATCGCAGGTGGCACAGGCAGAGACGCCGCGTCCGGCAAACTTCTCTTCCGACGGCAGACCCAGATATTGGGCCGAAGCGCCCGTGGCGATGATCAGGGCGTCGCAGGTGTATTTTCCGGCATCGCCTTCGAGTTCGAAAGGACGTTGGCCCAGTTTGACCGTATGAATGTGATCAAACACCATTTCAGTTTCAAAACGGGCCGCATGTTGCTCGAAACGGGCCATCAACTCCGGGCCCATCACGCCGTTCACATCCGCCGGCCAGTTGTCGACTTCAGTGGTCGTCATTAGTTGGCCGCCTTGAGCTAAGCCAGTAATCAGCACCGGCTTCAGATTGGCGCGGGCAGCATAGATGGCCGAGGTATAACCGGCCGGACCGGAACCGAGAATCAGCAGGGGGATATGGCGGGTCGTGGCAGACATGACAACTCCTGAAGTAGGGGGGTGGCATCAGGAAGCGATGCCCGATGCCGTAATTCATTTAATCCTTGGGATTATAATCGTTCCTTACGTCATCACCAGCCCCAGCCCGTAAAGGGCAAAGACTTTATCCATGAGCCGATTTTTTAGCCAACGCATTGATGGGCCGCGTACTCTGCCCGAACGTATCGGCGCCCTGATGCAGGAGGCCCGCTGGGCCTTGCTGGGCTTTGTTGCCCTGGTTGCGCTACTGGCGTTGGGCGGATTCAACCCGTCGGACCCTGCATGGTCACACTCGGGCCCGGCCGGTCGGGTGACAAATCCCATGGGCCGCTTTGGCGCCTGGATGTCCGATCTACTCTTCTACCTGTTTGGTGGTGCGGCTTGGTTATGGGCCATTTTGCCCCTGGTTCTGATCCTCATCGGTTGGACGGCGCGGCGACGTGCATTACGTGAAGCCGTGGAACCCGAGGTTCGCCCGCTTTGGTTGACCTTGAGCGGTTTTCTGGTGCTGCTTGTTTGTGTTTCCACGTTTGCGGCATTGCGTTTCCACACCAGTGGTAGTGCCTTGCCGATGGGTCCGGGGGGCGTGCTCGGAGAAGGCTTAGCCACGCTGATGGGTCATGCCTTCGGTTTTACCGGCGCCACGCTCATCGTCGGCAGCCTTCTCTTGTTGAGCTGGCGCATCTTTAGTGGATTGCCCTGGGTCGTTTTGTTTGAGCGTATTGGCAGCATGATGGAGCTGGCCGTGGGCGGTGGTGGCCGTGCTGTAGAAAGCTGGCAGGATCGCCGGATTGGTAAAGAGGTTGCTCAACAGCGTGAAGCCACCGTTGAGCAGAAGCGTGCCGAACCCATGGAGCCTGTCTTCATCGAGCCGCCGGCACCCGTTGAAGTGCCGGTATCCCGTAAGGCTGTGCAACGCAAAGAGCGTGAAAAACAGGTGCCCTTGTTCCCGGAGGCCGTGGTGGGTGGCAAGTTGCCTCCCCTGAGTCTACTGGACCCGGCACAGCCGCCGACCGACATGCCGACCGAAGAAACTCTGCAGTTCACGTCCCGCCTGATTGAAACCCGTCTGGGCGATTTTGGCGTTGAAGTGAAAGTCATCGCAGCGTACCCCGGTCCGGTGATTACCCGTTACGAGATCGAACCCGCTGTCGGTGTTAAAGGTGCCCAGATCGTTAACCTGGCCCGTGATCTGGCGCGTGCGCTGGCGCTAGTTTCCGTCCGTGTCGTGGAAACTGTACCCGGTAAATCCTGTATGGCGCTGGAGCTCCCGAACGCCAAGCGGCAAACCGTACGACTCTCCGAAATTCTGTCATCCCGGCCCTATCACAACATGACATCGCCGCTCACCGTGGCGTTGGGCAAAGACATTGGTGGTGTGCCCATCGTAGCGGATCTCGCCAAAATGCCCCACCTGCTGGTGGCCGGTACCACCGGTTCTGGTAAATCGGTGGGCGTCAATGCCATGATTTTATCGATGCTCTATAAATCGGAGCCGGACGCCGTACGTCTGATTCTCGTTGACCCGAAGATGCTGGAACTCTCCATCTACGAAGGTATTCCGCATCTGCTGGCACCGGTGGTGACCGATATGCGTCAGGCGGCAAATGCACTGACCTGGTGTGTGGCAGAAATGGAACGTCGCTATAAGGTGATGTCCAAGCTGGGTGTGCGTAATCTGGCCAGCGCTAACGAGCACATCCAGAAAGCAGCCGAGAAGGGTGAGCCGATTCCTAATCCGTTGACGCTGACGCCGGAATCTCCGGAACCCTTACGCAGCATGCCACACATCGTGGTGGTGATCGACGAACTGGCCGACCTGATGATGGTGGCTGGCAAAAAAGTGGAAGAACTCATTGCCCGTCTGGCGCAGAAAGCCCGTGCCGCTGGGATCCATCTGATTCTGGCCACACAGCGTCCGAGTGTGGATGTGATCACTGGCCTCATCAAAGCCAATATCCCGACACGTATCGCCTTCCAGGTGTCCAGCAAGATCGACTCGCGCACGATTCTGGACCAGATGGGTGCCGAGGCACTCCTGGGACAGGGCGACATGCTCTACCTGCCGCCGGGAACCGGCTATCCGCAACGGGTGCATGGTGCCTTTGTGGCCGATGATGAAGTGCATCGCGTGGTGGATTACCTCAAATCGCTGGGTGCACCGGAGTACGAAGAAGGCATTCTTACGGGAGCCACCGAGGGAGATGGCGAAGGTGGCGAAGGTGGTGATAGTGACGCCGAAGCTGATCCACTTTATGACCAGGCTGTAGAAATTGTGCTCAAAAACCGCCGTGCTTCCATCTCACTGGTGCAGCGTCATCTACGCATTGGTTACAACCGTTCAGCCCGACTGATCGAGGCCATGGAAAAAGCCGGTCTGGTCTCCAGCATGGATGGCCGCGGTGGCCGCGAAGTCCTGGCACCCAATCGTTCGGTCGATGAGTAATTTCACATGCATCCCGTGATCCGATTTCCGAAGCGCGCGGCAGTTCTGGCCGCGCTCTGCCTGACGACCGGTGTGGCCTGGGCCGATAGCGTGGCAGACCTTAAAAGCTGGTTGCGTGAGACACGCACCCTGAAAGCCGACTTTGCACAAACCTCCGTTGGCGGCATTGGTGGCGGCAAAAGTCAGGGCACCATGGCGATCAGTCGCCCGGGGAAATTCCGCTGGTCGATTACCAAGCCCTACACCCAGTTGATGGTGGGGGATGGCAGCCGTATCTGGCTTTATGATCCCGAGCTCAAACAGGTCATCGTGCGTCCATCACAAAAAGCCCTAGGGGGTACACCGGCTGCTTTGCTCGCCGGAGACAATGAAGCAGATCAGCGCTTCACCTTCAAAGCCGATGGTGAACATGCCGGTGCCGAATGGGTGATTGCCGAACCGAAGCAGAACGATACCGGGTTTGTGCGTATCCGTATTGGCCTGGCGGGTAACGAGCTTAAAGGCATGGTACTTGAAGACAGCTTCGGTCAGACGACCACGCTGGTCTTTACGAACGTCGTGCGTAATGGAGATGCCCCGGCCAGCCTGTTTCGTTTTACGCCCCCAGCGGGCGCCGATATCCTGAAGCAATAGCTCATGGATCTGTTCGGTCAGGCACCCAACAATGCCACATCGACGGCTGCAGCCGGTACGTATGCGCCGCTGCCCGAACAGTTGAGACCGCAAACGCCGGACGCTGTGGTTGGGCAAACTCATTTGCTGGGGCCGGGCAAACCGCTACGTCTCGTGCTTGAAAGCGGCAATCCGCATTCCATGATCTTCTGGGGGCCACCAGGTACGGGAAAAACTACCCTGGCGCGCTTGGTTGCCCGTCAGTGCGATGCAGAATTCTTGGCGCTTTCTGCCGTGTTGGCAGGTGTTAAAGAAATCCGGGAAGCCATTGGCTTCGCCGAAAAAGCCCGTCAGATGGGTCGACGGACGATTCTTTTCGTTGATGAAGTCCACCGCTTCAACAAGTCGCAGCAGGATGCGTTCCTACCACATGTGGAGTCGGGCCTCGTCACCTTTATTGGCGCCACAAC
>JALRGK010000051.1 GCA_023253415.1 Rhodocyclaceae bacterium | reverse complement strand
CGTCTTCGATCACGCCTTCCTTGTTGACCTTGATCTGCAACTTCATCACATCACCACAGGCCGGCGCACCTACCATGCCGGTGCCCACGCCTTCATCTTCCTTGTCGAAAGAACCCACGTTACGCGGGTTTTCGTAGTGATCAATCACTTTAACGCTATAGGCCATGTCAGACTCCTTCTTCTATCTAAACGGGGCGCTTAGTGCGCAGCCCACTGAACCGTGTTGAGATCAATACCATCCTGCACCATCTCCCACAGCGGGGACATGTCACGCAGACGACCAATCTGTTTATGCAGCAGATCCACTGTGTAGTCGATTTCTTCTTCGGTGGTGAAACGACCGATCGAGAAGCGGATCGAGGAATGCGCCAATTCATCGTTCAGACCCAGCGCACGTAGCACATACGATGGTTCCAGCGATGCCGACGTACAAGCAGAACCGGAAGAAACGGCGATATCACGCACAGCCATGATCAGAGACTCACCTTCGACGTAGGCGAAGCTGACGTTGAGGTTATGCGGCACGCGGTGTTCCAGATCGCCGTTCACATAAATTTCGGGCATATCGGTCAGGCCCTTCAGCAAACGATCACGCAGCGCGGCAATACGCTTGTTCTCTTCATGCATTTCCAGTCGCGCCAGGCGGAACGCTTCGCCCATGCCGACCATCAGGAAGGTTGCGAGCGTACCCGAACGCATGCCGCGCTCGTGGCCACCACCGTGCATCTGGGCCTCCAGGCGCACACGTGGCTTACGGCGCACATACAGGGCACCAATACCCTTCGGACCGTAAGTCTTGTGGGCCGAGAAGCTCATCAGATCCACCTTCAGTGTCGATAGATCAATATCGATCTTACCGGTCGCCTGCGCCGCATCGACATGGAACAGGATACCCTTGCTACGCAGCAGTTCACCAATCTGTGCAATCGGCTGAATAACGCCGATTTCGTTGTTCACTGCCATGATCGACACCAGAATCGTGTCTGGCCGCAGCGCAGCTTCAAGGGCCGCCATATCGACAAGCCCATTTGGCAGCACATCCAGATACGTCACCTCGAAACCCTGACGCTCCAGTTCACGCATCGTGTCCAGCACCGCCTTATGCTCGGTCTTCACGGTAATCAGGTGTTTACCCTTGCCCTGGTAGAAATTGGCAGCACCCTTGATCGCCAGATTGTTGGCTTCTGTTGCACCCGAAGTCCACACGATTTCCTTCGGATCCGCGTGGACCAGTGCGGCCACTTCGGCACGCGCATTTTCAACGGCGGCTTCGGCATCCCAGCCGTACTGATGCGAGCGCGATGCCGGGTTACCGAATTTTTCGGTCAGATACGGCATCATCGCTTCGACGACACGTGGGTCGATGGGCGTTGTTGCGGAATAGTCCAGATAGATGGGGAACTTCATGAGTTAACTCCAGAGAAAACGGTCAGGCCACCGCCGCAAAGCGCTGTAACTGACTTAAAACCTTATCCAGTTGACCTATCAGACGGTCAACATCAACTTGCGAGGTCGCGGCATAAGACATCATGCCCAGACTGATACGAATCGCCCCTTTGGCCAGGACAGGGTCAACCCCCATAGCCAATAGCACCGACGAAACCCCTTGCTTACCCGAGCCGCAAGCGGCACCACTGGCAATCGCCACATCCTGACGATCCAGTAACGAGACCAGCGTTTCACCATCGATACCGGGAAAGGCTGCAAAGGTTGTATTGGGTAAACGCTCTGCCGCTGCCGAAAAAATGACGGCCCCCCGGCTTTTTAGCCAGGATTCCAACTGCTGCTGCAGAGCGCGTGCCCGACTTGAACGACCCTCCAGATCCGCAACCGCCCGGGCGCAGGCGGCACCGAAACCGACAATCGCAGCCACATTCTCCGTCCCGGCCCGCAAGCCCTGCTCCTGCCCACCGCCGTAAACCAGCGGTGCGAGAGAAATCTGACGGTCACGCAGTAGTGCAGCAGCGCCTTTAGGTCCACCGATCTTGTGGCTGGAAACCGTCATCGCATGCCCTCCAGCTGCCTGAAATGCAGCAAAGCTCACTGGGTGTTTGCCCAGTGCCTGCACCGCATCGGTATGAAAACAGGCTGGCTCCTGCGTTGCGTTGTTAGCCCGCGAACGGAATGCCTCGGCCAGTGCAGCCACGGGTTGCAGGGCACCCGTTTCGTTATTCGCTAACATCACCGACAGCACACGGGTGTTTTCAGGCAGTGCAGTGACAGCCGTGACGTCAACCTGCCCTGTTGTATCCACAGGAAGTGCATCGGTCGTCCAACCCGCCCGCCCCAGGGCGCGGACCGGCTCAGCCACACAGGGATGTTCAATAGACGAACAGGCCAGATGGCCGGGGGGATGCCCCGCGTTGCACCAGGCATCAGCCACACCACGGATCAACAGATTATTAGCCTCGCTACCACTGGCCGTAAAAATCACTTCGGAGGGTGACGCATCAAGTGCAGCAGCGACCTGCTCGCGCGCCTGCTCGATAGCGCGCCGTGCGTCACGACCCGCTGTATAGGTTGCAGACGGGTTAGCGAAGTGGCCACCGAGAAAAGGCAACATGGCTTCAAGCACACACGGATCCAGCGGCGTGGTCGCGTTGTGGTCAAAGTACGTCATGCTCATGGCAGATTCAGGCCGCTTGCGCCACACCAAACGTCACCGGCTGCTTGCCCGATGCATCTTGCTGGGCGGCCACCTTCTGGCGTTGTTTTTCAACCAGATCAGACAGGCTAACCGATGCCAGATAATCCAGCATCTTGCGGTTCAGTGTTGCCCACAGATCATGGGTCATACAGCGGTGATCCGACTTGCAGTTTTCTCGCCCGCCACATTGTGTGGCATCCAGCGGCTCATCCACCGCCAGAATGACATCGGCCACCGAAATAGCTTCAGCGCCACGCGCCAGGCAATAACCACCGCCCGGTCCGCGAACGCTTTCAACAATCTGGTGGCGCCGTAGCTTGGCAAACAACTGCTCCAGATACGACAGGGAAATACTCTGACGTTCACTGATTGCCGACAGCGTCACTGGGCGCTCACCGCCATTCAGTGCCAGGTCAATCATGGCAGTCACTGCAAAACGGCCTTTGGTCGTTAATCTCATAATGCCTCCCGTTGGGATTGGGGCTGATGCGATGTTTGTTTTTGAAACCAGCATCAGGCGAGTGCCCGACGCTAAATCCAAGTATTTAGGTCAACTATAAAACCCGGGAAGGCATTAGTCAACTATTTTGCTCAAGTATTGCGGGTCGAACTTGTCGGCAACAGCATTCGCCTCTTCAACCTGAACTCCCGAGTCTTCCAGTTTCTTGAGCAGGTGCGCTAAACGCTGATCCGTCTCGGCAGCATGTTCCAGCAAAGCA
>JALRGK010000248.1 GCA_023253415.1 Rhodocyclaceae bacterium | reverse complement strand
TCCGCACGCAAGACCGCCGCCAAGACCTCGCACCCGCGCCCAGCCTGAAGCGCCCGGAAGATGCTGCCACGCTGCGCCATCACACCCGCGCCACCCAGCTCTTACCCACCGATGGCATTGTGCGCGCCACGGCACTGATCTATATCGACCGCCATCTGGTGCATGAAGTGACCAGCCCGCAGGCCTTTGAAGGCCTGAAAATGGCCAATCGCAAAGCCTGGCGCATTGAATCCGTGGTGGCTACCGCAGATCACAACACGCCGACTGACGGCTGGGAGAAAGCCGAAGGGACGGCCTGTATCGATGACGAGATTTCGCGTCTGCAGGTGGATACGCTGGATAAGAATATCCGGGCCAATGGCGCACTGGCCTACTTCCCGTTTAAAGATGTCCGTCAGGGTATCGTGCACGTGGTTGGTCCGGAGCAGGGTGCGACGCTGCCGGGTATGACCGTGGTGTGCGGTGATTCGCATACCTCGACACATGGTGCTTTCGCAGCACTGGCCTTTGGTATCGGCACCTCGGAAGTCGAGCATGTGCTGGCCACGCAGACACTGGTCTCGAAAAAATCCAAGTCGATGCTGATTCGCGTCGAAGGCCCTGTGGGTAAGGGCGTGGGCGCCAAGGACATTGTGCTGGCCATTATCGGTAAGATCGGTACGGCCGGCGGCACAGGCTACGCCATTGAATTTGCCGGCAGTGCCATCCGTGGTCTGTCGATGGAAGGTCGGATGACAGTTTGCAATATGGCTATCGAAGCCGGTGCGCGGGCTGGTATGGTGGCCGTGGACGATACGACGATCAATTACGTGCAGGGTCGTAACTTCGCGCCCAAGGGTAGTGACTGGGATAAAGCGGTCGCTTACTGGCGCACGCTGCATACTGATGACGGTGCGACGTTCGATAAGGTCGTCGAGCTCGATGCCCGTACGATCATGCCGCAAGTGACCTGGGGTACCTCGCCCGAGATGGTGATCGGTATCAAGGACATGATTCCTGATCCGGCTAAAGAACAGGATCCGGTCAAACGCGAGGGTATGGAACGTGCACTGGCCTACATGGGTCTGAATCCGAACACACCCATTGCTGGGGTGCCGGTTGACAAGATCTTTATCGGTTCGTGTACCAACTCGCGGATTGAAGACTTACGTCAAGCCGCTGCCATTGTGCGCGGCCGTTCGGTGGCGGCGAATGTCAAACTGGCGCTGGTGGTGCCGGGTTCGGGTCTGGTCAAGCGTCAGGCGGAAGAAGAGGGTCTGGACAAGATTTTCAAGGCCGCCGGTTTTGAGTGGCGTGAGCCGGGCTGTTCAATGTGCCTGGGCATGAACGCTGACCGTCTGTCGCCGGGTGAGCGTTGCGCCTCGACATCGAACCGTAATTTTGAAGGCCGTCAGGGGCCGATGGGCCGCACCCATCTGGTGAGTCCGATCATGGCCGCTGCAGCCGCAGTTGCCGGCCGCTTTGTTGATGTGCGGGAGGTGCTGTAATGGATAAGTTTGTTGTACTCGATGGCCTGGTGGCACCACTGGATCGCGCCAATGTCGATACCGATGCCATCATCCCCAAGCAGTTTCTCAAGTCGATCAACCGTTCCGGTTTTGGGCCATTTGCGTTTGACGAGTGGCGTTATATGGATGTGGGTCAGCCGGGCCAGGATTGCACGAACCGTCCGCTGAATCCGCAGTTCTCGCTGAACCAGCCGCAGTTCAAGGGTGCTTCGGTGCTGCTGACGCGCCAGAACTTCGGTTGCGGCAGCTCGCGCGAACACGCCCCGTGGGCGCTGCTCGATTACGGCTTCCGCGCCATCATCGCCGAGTCGTTTGCCGACATCTTCTTCAACAACTGTTTCAAGAACGGCATTCTGCCGATCGTGCTGCCGACGCAAGTGATCGACAAGCTCTTTGCAGAAACGCTGGCGACGCCGGGTTACCGTCTGGTGGTGGATCTGCCAAATCAGGTGGTGCGTACGCCGGGTGGCGAGGCGATTCCGTTCGACGTTGATCCGTTCCGCAAGGAATGCCTGATCAATGGCTGGGACGATATTGGCCTGACGCTGCGTCATGCCGATGCGATTCATGCCTATGAAGATCGTCGCCGCAACGAACAACCCTGGTTGTTTACTAAGTAACCCCTCTGGAGTTTTCTGATGTCCCGCAAGATTCTCGTACTGCCGGGTGACGGCATTGGTCCTGAAATCACCGCTGAAGCGGTGCGTGTGCTTGAAGCCCTGAACAAGGATGGGCTCAATCTGGAAATCACCACGGGTCTGCTGGGTGGTTGCGCTGTCGATGCCACGGGGGAGCCGTATCCGGCCGAAACGCGTGCCAAGGCTGAAGCGGCAGACGCCGTGCTCCTGGGCGCCGTGGGTGGCCCGCAGTGGGATACGCTGCCGCGCGAGCAGCGTCCGGAACGCGGCCTGCTCGGCATCCGCAAGCATCTGAACCTCTTTGCCAACCTGCGTCCGGCCATTCTGTACCCCGAGCTGGCCAATGCCTCATCGCTGAAGCCGGAAGTGGTGTCGGGTCTGGATATCCTGATCGTGCGCGAACTGACCGGCGATATCTACTTCGGTCAGCCGCGGGGCGTGGAAGAGCGTGACACGGAGTGGGGCCGCCAGAAGGTCGGTTTCAATACGATGGTCTACGCCGAGAGCGAGATCCGTCGCATCGCCCATGTGGCTTTCCAGGCAGCGCAGAAGCGCGGCAAGAAATTGTGTTCGGTCGACAAGATGAATGTACTGGAGTGCACCCAGTTCTGGCGTGACATCTTCGAAGAGATCGCCAAGGACTACCCGGATGTGACGCTGTCGCACATGCTCGTGGATAACGCCGCCATGCAGCTGGTGCGTGCGCCGAAGCAGTTCGACGTGATGGTCACCGGCAATATGTTCGGTGACATCCTGTCGGATGAGGCCTCGATGCTGACCGGTTCGATCGGCATGCTGCCGTCGGCCTCGCTGGACGAGAACAACAAAGGCCTGTACGAACCCTCGCACGGTTCGGCCCCGGATATCGCCGGCAAGGGCGTCGCCAACCCGTTGGCGACCATTCTGTCCGCCGCCATGCTCCTGCGCTACACTTTCGGTCTGGAAGCCGAGGCCGTGCGTATCGAGAATGCCGTTCGTACTGTCCTGGCCCAGGGTTACCGTACGGCCGACATCTATGAAGAGGGTACCCGCAAGGTCGGTACACGCGAGATGGGCGATGCCGTACTGGCTGCGCTGTAATTGAAGTCAAACAATAAATAGAAGTTCATACGGAGATAAGAAATATGGCAAAGCCTGTCGTTGGTCTGGTCGGTTGGCGCGGTATGGTGGGTTCGGTCCTCATGCAGCGCATGCAGGAAGAAAATGATTTTGCCCACATCGAGCCGGTCTATTTCTCCACTTCCAACGCGGGTGGCGATGCGCCGGCCTTCGGTGGTGTGAGCTCGGGCGAGAAGCTGCAAGACGCCAGCAATATCGACGCGCTGAAAAAGATGGACATCATCCTGACCTGTCAGGGTGGCGACTACACCAAAGAGGTGTATCCAAAGCTGCGCGCCGCTGGTTGGAACGGTCACTGGATTGATGCCGCCCACGCGCCGGTTGAACGTCGCGTCTCTTCGGCGTTGCGGGCATTGACCCAAACGCCGGACGCAATGACCCACCCGGACGGATGGCAGGTCAAGACATCTCGCACCCATCTTGGGAAAATGATC
>JALRGK010000239.1 GCA_023253415.1 Rhodocyclaceae bacterium | reverse complement strand
CTCCAGACCTGCGGCAATCAGCAAACCTACCAGCGTGCCGAGAAAACGGTTCTTTGCCTTTTCAAAACTCAGGAAGGTGCTGAACGGCCCGGCGACCACCACCGTGGAAATCACCACCCAGATGCCCTGTTGCCAGTTGGTGAGCTCGTAGAACAGAAACGAGATCGCTACCAGCAGGGTGATCTGGTTCGTCCGGGTGCGGGTGGCTACGCTTTGCATGCGTTATAGCCGTCCACTAGATTGGCCAGAATGCCATACACCCCGGGGTTCATGGCCCGCAGCCTTGCCACATTGTCGGCGTCCAGCGCGTAGGGGGCCTGTGCATTTACGGCCAGCATCAGTTCAGACAGTGTTGATTTGGCAAGCAGGGTTTCTTCGGGGCTCAACTGATGCGGCTTCATGAACGCATTCTGGAAGGCGATGATGGCTTCGTAGAGTGTGGTGTAACGCTGCGGCAGTACCGGTAGCTTGCTACGCATCATGAACAGCGCAGACAGTACGCGTGGGTCACTATTTTTATAGTGCAGGTTACCCACGTTGTCGACATCCGAGCCAAGTATCCGCAGGAATGCACTGTCAAACACCTTCGGCGTAAAGTCCGGGAAGAGCAGCACGGTGATGGCGCCCATGGCACCAAACTCGAAGTAATACAGGTAGTTGTTCGCCACGGCGTTCAGGTCGGTGGCACCACCGCTCATATTCACGATGCCCCACATGATCATGATGGTGGGTACAGCCGCGACCTTCGGGTTAGCCGCCATGAAGCGCAACACCAGATACGAGAATGTCATCACCACGATAAACAGCCCGAATCTGAAATACGAGAACATCCCGAAAATCATCGTCGTTGTGGCCAGGAGGAACAGGATAAATACGAAGTTCCCGAATTTTCTGGCTTTGTTGGGTGCGGGAATCACCTCCGAGGCCAGTGTCGCAATCACCGTCGTCAGAATGTAGAACATCGGTGATTGCGGCGCCAGCAGGAATCCATTACAGAGAAACAACAGAATCGCCGCGGCACCCACCTTCAGTGACAGAAGGCGGCAGATCCAGAAGGGGTCGTAGGCGTCGAGAAACTTGTTACTGACGCTGTATACGGACATAGGTGCTCATGCCGTTAATCAGAGGGTAGTCCGGGTCCGGATCGGTAATCCTGATAATCACGGGCAAGCGCTGTGGTAAGAGCAGCCACTTGTTTTCCGTTTGCACAATGGGCGCGCCGGAGAAAGGCATATTGGTCTGGCGGGATACGCCAAAGGGGTCGGCAACCACAACCCCGCTAAAGCTCTTGTGACCGAAATAGGTCCGCGGATAGACCGTTGCCTTGTCACCGGCCTTCACGCCGGCCAGTTCGGTTTCTTCAAAATTGGCCTGCACGTAGATGTCGCCATCGTTCACCAGCGTGAACATGCCTGATGCTGGCGAGACATGGCTACCAATCCCCAGGAACACGTTTTCCACATGGCCATCGGTAGGCGCGACCACCGTCGTGTGTTCCAGGGCGGTTTTGGCATTCGACATCATGGCCTGCAGGGCGAGCAGGGATTGCTTCTCCATCTGCACCTGCAGCTTGTCGATCTCGATTTGCACCTTCATCGAATCCACCGAATTCGTCTGCGCCTTGATCTTGTTCTTCAGGTCCGCCAGGTCGATCTGTGCCACACCCGCCTTAACCTCCGGGTGGTTCCTGGCCTTGTACTGTGTCGTCAGAATATCCAGATTGGCCTGAGCAGCCTTCAGGCTGTGCTCGGACACATCAATCTTTTTCTCCA
>JALRGK010000264.1 GCA_023253415.1 Rhodocyclaceae bacterium | reverse complement strand
CATCGTATTGGTGAGTCGCTGGCTGAACCGGAGCTGGTCAAAGAAGCTCAAGCCATCATGGATATGATGAAGGCTCGTGGCGCCGAAGTGCCCCTCCCGGTGGATGTGGTTGTAGCGGATGAAGTCTCGGCACTGGCGCGTGCCAACAAGATTCCGGTGGATGAAGTCGCCGCACACGACCGTATTCTGGATGTGGGCCCGAAAACCGCGGCCCGACTCGCTGACATCATCGCCCACGCCGGGACCATCATCTGGAATGGCCCGGTGGGTGTCTTCGAACACGATCAGTTTGCCGGTGGCACCAAGATGATGTCGTCAGCGATTGCACACTCGGATGCTTTCTCGATTGCCGGCGGCGGTGACACGCTGGCTGCGATTGCTAAATTCAAGATTGCTGACGACGTGGGTTATATCTCGACCGGGGGTGGTGCCTTCTTGGAATTCCTCGAAGGTAAAACCCTGCCCGCGATCGAAGCCCTCGAAGCCCGTGCCAACGGCTAACACCGACAGTCAGACCTGAAGGATCGCCATGCTCCGCAGCACCAAGATCGTTGCCACCCTAGGCCCATCCAGCTCATCGCCGGAGGCGCTGGGCGCATTGATCGCTGCGGGCGTGGATGTGGTCCGCCTGAACTTCAGCCATGGCACGGCCGAAGACCATCGCGCCCGCGCCAAGCTGGTGCGTGAGCTGGCACAGCAATATCGCCGTCCGGTCGGCATTCTGGTCGATCTACAGGGACCCAAAATCCGCGTTGGCAAATTTGCCGATGGCAAGATCACCCTGACTAAGGGCGATGACTTCATTCTGGACGCCAACTGCAAACTCGGCAACCAGGAACGCGTTGGTCTGGACTACCCGGAATTGCCGAACGATGTGCATACTGGTGATGTGCTGCTGCTTGATGACGGACGCGTGGTCCTGACCGTCACTGCCGTTAACGGCCCGGAGATTCACACCAAGGTTCATGTTGGGGGTCCACTCTCCAACAACAAGGGCATCAACCGCAAAGGGGGCGGCCTCTCAGCACCGGCGCTCACCGATAAAGACAAGGCGGACATGATCACGGCCGCCGAGATCAACGCCGATTTCCTCGCCATCTCCTTCCCCCGTGAAGCGGCCGACATCAATCTGTCACGCGAACTGATGAAGCAGGCAGGCGGCAAATCGCTGATCATTGCCAAGATCGAACGCACTGAAGCGATTGAAAACCTCGCAGAAATTCTCGACGCTTCTGACGGCATCATGGTTGCCCGTGGCGACCTCGGTGTCGAAGTGGGCGACGCAGCAGTACCCTCACTTCAAAAACGCATGATCCGCATGGCGCGCGAGATGAACAAACTCGCCATCACCGCCACACAGATGATGGAATCGATGATCAGCTCACCGATTCCAACCCGCGCCGAGGTCTCTGATGTCGCTAATGCGGTACTCGATGGCACGGATGCCGTGATGCTATCGGCCGAAACGGCCAGTGGCCAGTACCCGATTGAGACCGTCGAAGCGATGTCGCGTATCTGCCTGGAAGCAGAACGCACCTATCCGGCCATGCTAGAAAGCGAATTCCTCGACCGCGTATTCACCCGCGTCGACCAGTCGATCGCCATGGCCGCCATCTGGACAGCGCACCATCTCAAAGTCAAAGCTATTGCTGCGCTCACCGAATCCGGCGCCACCGCACTATGGATGAGCCGTCTTAACTGCGGTGTGCCAATCTTTGCACTAACACCGGATGAGTACTCGCGTAATCGCATGACACTCTTCCGCGACGTCTACCCGATGCTGATGCCACGCAGCCAGCCAGATCGCGACATGATGCTGACGGATGCCGAAGCAGTATTGCTCGATCAGGGCGCGGTCGAGCGCGGCGACCTGGTCGTGATGACGATTGGCGAACCCATTGGCACCCCCGGCGGCACCAATACCCTCAAGATTGTTCACGTCGGGGATCATGTAACC